>NZ_DFTS01000071.1:7946-14233 GCF_002383015.1 Idiomarina sp. UBA4206 | reverse complement strand
AGCGTCCGTACTGAAAATGGCACTCTTAACTTTGGTCCTGATTCAAACCGCCACGCTAACCAGTTAGAAAACGATAATTTCAAAATTGGCGCGAAATTCGATTACCTGGTCGGCGACCACGAAATTGAGTTCGGTGGTGAGTATGACAGCGTTGATGTTTACAACGTGTTTGTACGTAACTCTTTAGGTTCCTGGTCTTACGAGTCAATTGATGACTTTGAAGCCGGTACTGCCGATGAGTTCTTCTACGAGAACGCATACACCAACAACGCGACTGACGCAGCCGCTAACTTTGAGTTAGGCATGCTGAACTTGTACGTACAGGACAACTGGTACCTGAACGATACAATGGAATTAGGTCTGGGTGTTCGTTACGAAACTTACATGGTTGATGACAAGCCAACATTAAACGAGAACTTTGTTGACCGTTATGGCTACAGCAACCAGGAAAACTTAGACGGTAAAGGCATTTTCTTACCGCGCGTTGACTTCAAATGGTTCGCTACTGACGACATGGTCGTTCGTGCCGGATTCGGTCGCTTCTCTGGTGGTCGTCCAAATGTTTGGATCTCAAACTCGTTCTCTAACGACGGCTATACTCTGGTACAGTTTGACCGTGACCAGGTATCAGAAGATCAGTATCTGGAAAACCAAAACCCTGCACAAATTCCGCAAGCGGTATTGGACAGCATGGAAGCCGGTGACGGTGACACTAACAGCATCGATCCTAACTACGACATTCCGTCTGACTGGATTGCTCGTGTAGGTGTTGACTACCGTTTCGACATTCCTAGTGTTGGTGATAACTTCCAGGCAACGGCTGAAGTTACTCGTAAGTGGATGACAGACAACAGCCAGTGGATTGATATCTCACGCTGTGTTGCTGATGAAACTGCAGCAGGCATCAACATTTATGAGCCGTGTGACCCAACTGCACCTAGTGGCCATTATGACCTGCAGCTGACTAACGAAGACAAAACCGGTAAAGCATGGTTGTTAACAACTTCATTGTCTAAAGCCTGGGATAGCGGCTTTAACGCATACGCTGCTTACACCTTCCAGGACATCGAAGAAGGTAACCCGGGTACGTCGTCTACTGCGACTTCAAACTACCAGTACAACATTGTTCGTGACCGTAACCAGGCATTGCTTGGTACTGCTGACTATCAGGTTGAGCACAGCCTGAAAATTGCATTAGGTTACAGCACTGAGTTTGTTAGCGGTTACGCGTCTAAGTTTAACTTATTCTTCAACCGTCGCTCGGGTACTGCGTTCAGTTACACCATGGGTATGTATAACGATGGTGACTTCGGTGACCAGCCATACTTCCAGGGTGGTGGCTCTTACCTGCCATACATCCCGACTGGCGCGGATGACCCCGCATTCAGCCCTGAGAGCCCGTTGTCGTACGAAGAAGCCATGGCTTACTTCCGTGACGCTGGTTTAGAGCAGTACGCGGGTGGCTTTGCACCGAAAGGTACAGGTCGTTCACCTTGGGTTACTAACCTGGACTTCCAGTTCCAGCAAGAAGTACCTGGCTTTGCAGAAGACCATAAAGGTATTTTCTACATTACCGTTAATAACCTGTTGAACCTTATCGACAGTTCAAAAGGTGAAGTATTGCGTCAGCAGTACACTAACCAGTCGGTTGTAGACTTTGCCGGTCTTGATGACCAGGGTCGTTACATGTATGCCGAGTCATTCTTTGGTTATAACGACTGGAGTATCTTCGAAGCTGAAGAGTCTACCTGGCGCCTGAAGCTGGGTGTTAAATACACCTTCTAATTTCGCTTTGAGTGAAACAGCTAAAGAATAACGAAAGCCGCACCTTAAGTGCGGCTTTTTTTTGAGCAAAGTTCACAGAGTTGTCACAAATAAGCTATACCCTTATTTGTAGTAAAACCAAAACAAAACCGGGAAGAACAAAACTATGTTTAACACGACTTTTAAGCGCACTGCTGTAGCTGCCGCCATAGCAATGGGGTTAGCAGGTTCAGCCGTGGCGCAGGAAACCTCTTCAAGCTTGCGCGGTGTTGTTACCACTGAGTCAGGGCAGGTGGTTTCAAATGCAACCATCCAGTTACGAGATGAGCGTACTGGCAGTGTCAAAACCTTACGCTCTAACGAGCAGGGGACATTCTCTTCACGTGGTTTGCCGGTTGGCGGGCCATACACTTTGGTGGTGGAAGGTCCTGAAGGGCGCACCCAGGTTGTCGAAGATGTTTATCTAACTTTAGGCGACTCACAAAATGTGAACGTGATGCTGGAGCGCCAGGCGGACATGGAGCGCTTAAGTGTAACCGGCTCTATGACCAGTAACGCTTTGTATGGCATTAACAGTCCGGCTGCGAACTTCAATTTAGAAGACTTGGAAAATGCACCGGCTGCAAACCGTGACTTAAAAGATGTGGTGCGCATTGACCCGCGTATTTACATTAACGAAACCAATGCCGGCGACATTCAGTGCGGTGGTGCTAACCCTCGCTTTAACAGCCTGACCGTTGACGGCGTTCGCATGAACGACAACTTTGGTCTGAACAGCAGTGGCTACCCGACAGAACGCATGCCGTTTTCTTACGACTCGATTGAGCAGGTTGCGGTTGAGTTTGCACCATTTGACGTGCAATACGGCGGCTTTACCGCCTGTAACATTAATGCTGTGACCAAAACCGGTGACAACGAAATGTTCGGCGGCGTCTTCTACGACTACACCAACGACTCTTTGCAGGGCGACGAATTAGAAGGCGACACCATTAATATTGGTGACTTTAGCGAGAAACGTTATGGCTTTAATGTTGGTGGTGCCTTCATTGAAGATAAACTGTTCTTCTTTACTTCTTACGAGAAGCTGGAAGGCTCTGGCACTTTTGATCGCGGTCCGGAAGGTTCTGGTGCAGCGACCGAAGTTGCCGGTGTGACTCAGGCCGACGTTGAGCGTATTGCCGATATTGCACAGAATGTTTACGGCTATAACCCGGGCGGGTTCCCGGCGAGCTTACCGGTAGAAGACGAAAAGTTCCTGGCCAAGTTGGACTGGTATATCAGTGATGCTCACCGGGCGTCATTAACTTACAACTACAACGATGGCTAATCTATTGCAGAGTCAGACGGTGACTCCGACGAGCTGGAGTTTTCTAACCACTTCTATGAGCGCGGCTCCAAGTTCACTTCTTACGTTGGTGAATTGTACTCTGACTGGAGTGATAACTTCTCGACTGAAACGCGTGTGGGTTATTCTGAGCTGGATGCTCGGGTGAGCCCGTTGGGTGGTACCGAGTTTGGTGAAGTTCAGATTGGTGTTAACGACGCAACGGTATATTTAGGTGCGGATGACTCTCGTCATGCCAACAAACTGAAATATGACACCACTTTCTTTAAATTGAAAGGCACCTACTTACTGGGCGATCACATTATCTCTGCGGGTATTGAACGCGAAGAGTACGATGTGTTTAACCTGTTTGTTCAGGAAGCAGAAGGTGAGTACCGTTTCGGTTCTATCGATGACTTTGAAGCGGGCACACCTTACGCGGCTATCTATGAAAGTGCGGCGGGTACCAACAACCCTCAGGACGCGGCTGCTGAATTTGCCTACGCGGTTAACACGGCCTACGTTCAGGACGAATATTACTACGCGTCAATGGATATTACCTTCACCTACGGTTTGCGTTACGACTGGTATACCAGCGACGATTACCCGGTGAATAACCCATTGACTCAGGAGCTTTATGGTTTCTCTAACCAGCAAAACATGGGTGATCAGGACCTGCTGCAACCGCGTTTTGGCTTTAACTGGTTTGTTAACCCTGACTTAGAAGTCCGCGGTGGTGTTGGTTTGTACTCCGGTGGTAACCCCAATGTGTGGATCTCGAACAACTACTCGAATAATGGCGTGACTCAGTACCAGGCCTTCCGCGATTTCTCCGGGGAGTCATTATTTGGTGTACCGCATACTGGCGACGGCAACCCAATTTTTGACATTCCTCAGGAAATGTACGACGAAGTGGCTAACGCCAGCGGTCAGGGCCCGATTAACACTATGGACCCTAACTTCGAACTACCGAAAGAGTGGAAGTACGCATTAGGCGCAACTTACACCTTGCCGGATGACTACATTTTGATGGCGGACTTCTTATACACCGATAAGAAAGATGCGGCGATTATTTATAATCTGGGCTTGGAACAGGTTGATACGGCGCCGGATGGACGTCCAATTTTTGATGAGATGTCTACTGACGGACGTGACCAGGGCGATGACTTTCTGTTGACGAATGTTGACGGCGATTCTGGTTCGCAAACCACGGTTTCACTGGCGTTAAGTAAGTCGCATGACTTTGGTCTGGACTGGACTTTCGGTTACGCCTATAACAAGGCGGAAGACGTTAACCCAATGACCAGTTCGGTGTCGTTCTCTAACTACACCAACCTGGCAACGGCTAACGCTCAGAACCCGGGGGTTGCGACTTCTAACTACGAGATCCCGCATCGCTTTACCTTTAAAGCGAACTATACCAAAGAGTTATTCGATGGTTACAACACAGTAGTGACCTTATTCGGTACACGCAACAAAGGTCGTCCGTTCTCCTATACCATGACCGACGGCGCTTTTGGTGATGTGGCGTACCAGGGTCGTAGCTTGCTGTACGTACCGACAGGCTTGGATGATCCTAACTTTGCAATTGGTACCGACGGCGACGGTAACCCATTTGAAACGGCTGCATTCTTCGACTTTCTGGAAGAGTCCGGTTTGAGCAAGTATGCGGGTGGTATTGCGCCACGTAACGAGTTCAACAGCAAATGGTGGACCAAAGTTGATTTGCGCATTGAGCAGGAGCTTCCGGGCTTTATGGATGACCACAAAGCGTCTGCGTTCTTCGTCATTGAAAACTTAGGTAACATGCTGAACGACGACTGGGGCGTGCTTTACGAAGCGAGCTTCCCACGTGCGGTGACTGTAGCTGACGTTGAAATTAACGATGCGGGTCAGTATCAGTACAACTCGTTCCGGGACATCAGCAATGTTCAGTCTCGCGCCGGTGCGCCTTCGCTCTGGTCTGTACGTTTAGGCGTAGAATACAAGTTCTGATTGTTTCACGTCGAATGAATAAACCGCCGCTGGTATTGCCCGCGGCGGTTTATTATTTTAATCTCCCTTTACCAAACACTAATTAGCTGACCCAATGGAACTGAGCTGGACCAGTCTTTTACCTTCCTTGCTGGCAATTGTATTTGCCATTGTTACCCGAAAAGTTCTGCTGGCGCTTATTGGCGGCATTATTCTGGCCAATATTCTGTTGTTCTGGCCGGCTCCGGAAAATATCGCCTACGGCACGCTGAACAGCACCTGGGACACCCTTGTTGACCCCAGTAATATGCTGGTGTGGTTTTTTACGCTGGGCATTGGTGCTTTATTTGGGGTGCTGGAAAACGGCGGCACCTTCAAACAGTTTGTATTAAAGCTAGAGCGTAAACAGTGGATTGAAAGCAAACGCCGGGCCCGCTTAATGACCTGGGTTCTGGGCGTTATAGTGTTTATTGAGTCTAACGTGACCATTATGATTTCGGGCACAACCTCACGACCTATTTATGACCGCCTGGGCATCGCGCGTGAAAAGCTGGCGTATATTGTGGATTCAACCTGTGCAGCCATTTGTATTCTGATCCCTTTAAATGCCTGGGGAGCCTTCAACCTGACGTTGATATCTAACCAGGGTGTTGAACAACCGTTACTGGTGTTCATTCAGTCTATAGCCTTTAACTTTTATGCCATTTTTGCGGTATTGCTGGCGTTGTTTGTGGCTTTGTTCGACTGGAACATTGGCCCAATGAAAGCGTTTGAAAAAAATGCGGTGCCTGATCAGGTGTCCCAAAACACCTGGGGCGACGGTCCGGATGAAGAGGCCAGCTTTGGTAAAGGCACTGCGGTGGTGATGACCAGTCTGATCTCTTTAGTGGTGATGGTACCTGTCATGCTGTTGATAACCGGAAACGGTGTATTGGTGGACGGTAACGGCACCTTAAGTGTGTTCATTGCTATATATGTGGCATTGGGCCTTGCGGTGGCGGGTACGTTAATGACGCAACCGGTAAGCCTGATGGATGTTGGCCGCTACCTGTTAAAAGGGGCGTGGAATATTCTGCCGTTGGCGGTTATTTTGTGGCTGTCGATTGCGCTGGGTGGTTTAACCCGTGACTTAGGTACCGGCGAGTTTCTGGCTGCTGCATTAGACGGTTCCGTGCAATTATGGATGCTGCTGCCGCTCATTTTTGTGTTGTCCGCTATTACCGGG
>NZ_DFTS01000071.1:1535-7779 GCF_002383015.1 Idiomarina sp. UBA4206 | reverse complement strand
TTATTGCGGCGGCAATTTCCGGCGGAATTTTTGGTGACCATGCCTCACCCATTTCAGATACCACCATTATTGCGTCCATGGCGTCGGGCGTTGAGCATATTGACCATGTTCGCACGCAGTTGCCTTATGCGTTGCTGGCCGGGTTAGGCGCAACCGTGGCTTATGCAATAACGGGTATGCTTATTTAGCGTTAACTTTGGCAGACTTGCGGCGGGCGCGGGAAAAGCGTCGTAAAATATCGCCGCATTCTTCTGCCAGTACGCCGCTTTGAACCTCAACTTTGTGGTTCATCGATGCGTGATTAATGACATCAATGGCGGTGCCGGTAGCGCCGGTACGAGGGTCGGTGGCGCCAAAGACTAAACGCTTAACACGGGCATGGGTTATCAGACCGGCACACATGGCGCAGGGCTCTAAAGTGACGTACAGCGTAGAGTTGACCAACCGATAGTTATCGATAGCCTGACCTGCTGCGCGAATAGCCTGAGCTTCGGCATGGGCAGAAGGGTCGGACAAAGAAATTACCTGATTGTAACCTTCGCCAACAATTCTTCCGTCCATGACCAACACCGCGCCAACGGGCACTTCGTCGGCTTTTTGCGCTTGTTCAGCAAGCTCTAATGCTCGCTGCATGTAGATTTCATCGGTTGTCATGGCGGCGATTTTAGCGCAGGATATTACCCAGTACCAGAACAACAATCCGCACCTATGCAGGAGAGAATAATGAAAAAGCTCGTTATTAGCTTGATGCTGGCCAGCAGCTTTGGTTTTAGCGCACAAGCGGCGGCGCAACAGTCGCCGGTAAAAGTCAGCAGTGATTTAGAAGCTCAGGTTATTGAATGGCGCCGCCATATTCATGCTAACCCTGAACTGAGTAACCGTGAGTTCGAAACCGCAAAAATGGTGGCTGAGCATTTACGTTCTCTGGGCATGGAAGTGGAAACCGGTGTGGCGCATACCGGAGTTGTGGGCCTGCTTAAAGGCGGTAAACCCGGCCCTACCATTGCGCTGCGCGCCGATATGGATGCACTGCCGGTCACTGAACAAACCGACGTGCCGTTTAAGTCGACGGTAAAGTCTGAGTATCGCGGTAACGAAGTGGGTGTCATGCACGCCTGCGGCCACGATACCCACGTAGCTATGTTAATGGGCGCTGCCGAAAAGCTGACTGAAATGAAAGACGAGTTAGCCGGTAACGTGATGTTTATTTTCCAGCCGGCAGAAGAGGGGGCGCCTGAAGGTGAAGAGGGCGGTGCTGAGCTGATGCTGGAAGAAGGTTTGTTTGCGGACAACAAGCCCGAGAAGGTTTTTGGCATTCATGTTTGGGCAGGCTTTCCGACAGGGCATGTGGGTTATCGCAAAGGCCCGTTGATGGCTTCTTCTGACCAGTTTGAAATTAAAGTCAAAGGTAAGCAGACACATGGTTCAACCCCCTGGGGCGGTGTGGATCCTATTGTGACTTCAGCGCAAATTATTAATAACGCACAAACCATTATTAGTCGCCAGACCAATATTACTAAGGCACCGGCGGTATTGTCCTTTGGTATTGTTGAAGGTGGTGTGCGTAACAACATCATTCCCGATGAAGTCACCTTAATTGGTACTATCCGCAACTTTGACATGGATATTCGTTCGGATATTCACGATAAACTGAAGCTGACTGCGGAAAAAACGGCAGAGGCTAATGGTGCTGAAGCCCATGTTCACGTAGATCTGGGTTACCCGGTAACCAGCAACGATGCAGACTTAGTTGAGCAGATGTTGCCGGTAACTAAAGCGGTTGCCGGTGCCGATAAAGTGCAGGAAGTGCCATTAGTAACTGGTGCGGAAGACTTCTCTTATTATGCACTGGAAGTACCGGGCATGTTCGTATTCTTAGGTGTTACGCCTCCGGAGCGTGATATGGCCAACGAGCCCAGTAACCATTCGCCGCACTTCTATGCCGACGAAGACGCGCTGAAAACCGGTACTGAGCTTTATGTGAATTGGGCACTGGAATCACTCTAATATGCCGAAGTCTGCAGTATCGCTGTTCGCTTTTTTGCTGCTTGCCGTTAGCTTAATAACGGCCTGCAGTCCTCAAACCCGCCCCGATGCCATGACCGTTGTTAAAGAACGTCAGGTATTGCGGGTGGGAACCTTAATGAACCCCACCAGCTATTATTTTGACCACGACCGTGAGCAAGGTTTTGAATACGACTTAGCGAAACGCTTTGCTGATCGCTTAGGTGTTGAGCTGGAAATGGTGCCGCGGTTTGATGTGAATGATCTCTTCACTATGTTGCGTCGTGGCGAAATTGATATTGTCGCAGCCGGGATTGACCGAACCTCAACACGGGCTCGTTTGTTTCGTTTTGGCCCTCCGTACGATGTGATTAGCCAGAAAGTGGTTTTTAAGCAGGGCTCGCGGCAGCGTCCACGTGACTTGCAGCAAATTACTGATGGCGAAATTGTGGTGGTGGAAGGCAGTTCGCACCACGAGTTTTTGAAAAGTTTAGGCGACAGCATTCCTACCCTGAACTGGCGCGCAACTCGTGACCATGATGCGGTAGAGTTGCTGCAAATGGTGATTAACGAAGAAACTGACTACACCATAACGGACAGTACGGCACTGGATATCCAACGGCGTTTTCATCCGGACTTAAGCGTGGCGTTTACCGTAAAGCATGATCAGGACATTGCCTGGGCTCTGCCGCAAGGCGACGATGATTCGCTCTTTGCTGCTGTGGTGGAATACTTTGGTGAAATTCGTGCAAGCGGTCGGCTGGCTCATATTAAAGAGCAGCACTTTGGCCACGTAAAACAATTTAATTATGTGACCACCAGCTTATTTATTGAGGCGGTAGATAAAATATTACCGATTTACCAGGAAACCTTTAAAGAACATTCTGGTTCGCTTGACTGGCGCCTGCTGGCGGCAATTTCTTATCAGGAGTCATTATGGAACCCGCGTGCCGTATCGCCCACCGGCGTTAGGGGCATGATGATGCTAACCCTGCCTACAGCCAAGGCTATGGGGGTTAAGAGCCGTTTGAACGCAGAGCAGAGTATTCGCGGTGGTGCCCGTTATTTGGAACGCATGCTGAACCGGGTTCCGGCAAGAATTCCGCAACCGGACAGGACATGGTTCGCATTAGCTGCCTATAATATAGGCTTCGGGCATTTAGAAGATGCACGGATAATAACGGAGCGTCAGGGCGGCAATCCGGACCGTTGGGTTGATGTGAAGAAGCGTTTACCCCTGCTTCGGCAAAAACAATTTTACCGTCATACCCGCTACGGCTTTGCGCGCGGAGATGAACCGGTAACTTATGTTGGAAACATTCGTCGTTTTTACGACACACTAAAATATCTTGATGAGCAAGGACGGCTTTAGCCTGATGTTTACATCAGGAAAGCAGTAAACGTATAGGAACGAAAATAGATGAACAAGAAGACAATAGCTGCGGCAGCAATGGCCCTCACACCGATGTTTGCCGCAGCTCAAAGCTTGGGTGACAGTATTGAACTGTCTGTAGAGAACCAGATTATAGAAGCTATGCTTGCCGAGCGTTTGTCGTCCGCTAACAGTTACCGGCTGACCTTTGAGAACGCATCGGGTGACACTTACCATTTAGGCTTTTTACATCAACGTGGTGACAATCAGCTTATCTCAATTACTCATCCGCAACTTGGCTCTGTCATTATTCGCCGAGTGGATGGTAAAACCGTTACAGAGAACACGAATCTGCCGCCGGCTGAGCCTAAGCGCCGGTTCACCGAGCATCAGAAGGCATTAAGTCTTGATGCCAGAGCTTTACCTGTACCTTCAAAATCGAACTCTGTAGCGCTTTCACCTGAAAAGCCAGAAGAAGTACAAGAATTTGATGACTCACTCGACGTGTTGTTTGTGTATGACGACCGTTTAGTCAGTTATGCCGAAGAGAACGATTACGATTTGGAACTGGCTATTCAAGGTGCAGTAGACACCAGCAATAGTATATTTCAACGCTCTGGTGTTCCGGTAACCATGACTGTTGCCGGAATGGAGCCGTTTCGCCCCGAAAGCACTACCGACTTCCCTAATGAAAACCCGGATCCCTTATTGGATGAGCTTATCGACGACCAAAGAATGGTTCGTTTAATAGACCGATATCAAGCCGATGTGGTGCATTTTATCGGGGCTGATAACCCGGACGTATGCGGAATTGCATTTAGAGCTTCTGACTTTAGTACCAGTAACAACCGGGTGAGCTTTGTCAGCGGTGGTGCCAATGCCGGTTATACGGCATTAAGTTGTATGGGAACAGGGACGGTTGCGCACGAAGTGGGTCATAACTTCGGCCTGCGTCACGATCGTTACACATTGGCTGATAACGCCAGCGGTGGCGAAGGTGACCAGGAAGACTTTCATATTCCTTATGGTTTTATCGACGGGCAGGGACGTTTTTATACGACCATGTCTTATGGTTCTGTGTGTCGTAGCGAATTCAGTGAAGGCGAGTGTGTCAGTGAAGCTGCCTACTCAAGCCCGGACTTAGTTGATGGAAACTATGGTGTGCCACTGGGTAAAGCGGCTTCTGAAATTGATGCAGCCGATGCCAGCCTGGCGGCTCAGCGCAGCAGTATTATTTGGGCAAATAACAGTTCACGCACCAATATTGACAGTATGCAGGTTGAGCGTATTGGGAATGATTCTCTGACGTTCAGTTGGCCGCGCGTTGAGAACTCTGATAAGTATGTTATTGGCGCCGGAGCTTGTGAAGGGTATACCGGTATATCACAACAAGCGTTGTTAGATGACGCAGGTGTTTCCGATAATACCGTTAGCTACGCGGCGAGCTCTCTTCCTGACAGCATTTGTGTTATTGCCGTTGAAGAAGTTAACGCTAATGCGGCACGTTGGCGCTTTGTGAGTAACGCGAGTTTTAGCGGGGACTATACGGACGCCTCGGCTGATTACTTATTAGTTGATGAAAATGTATTAAGCCTTGCAGAGGCAGGTGATGAAGCTGTTATAGCTGTTAATTTGTCCGATCCAGAAACCGCAAATGAATCAATTCAGCTGGCTCTGCCCGTGACAGCCAGCGGCACAGACGTTAGTCAACAAATTGGTATCGACAATGCGGCTGAGTGGTTCAGTTGGGAAGTGATTGGTGATAGTAGCGTCAGAATTATGACCATAACGTTAAAACAGTCGCTTGCTGATATTAGCGCAGGATTAGACAAAAACAATGTGCATAATCCGTATCATCTTCCTTTGAAAGTGGTGAATACCGATGCACCTGATTTCTCTGTTTCTACTGGGGTTTGGATAGATCCATCCAGCACGCTTGGCGGATCTGCACAGGTATTTGTTAGTCAGGGAGAAAGCATTGGCGAACTGTTAGCCGTGAATTCTGCGGTGAGTGTTTATAATGTCCCTAACGACGTTGTTATCAGCGTGGAAGAACCGGAAGGCTTCATTTCAAACTTTAGCGCTACGGAAGTTGACCCTGAAGTTGAAGGTGAGCGTCGAATTCAGCTGTCGGGCGATACACCGATGGTAGATGAAGCGTTATCTGTACCACTGCGTGTTGACTTTAGTGACGGCAGCGAAAGTGTAACGGTCTCACTAACTGTTGAGCCAAGAGCAATAGCTCCAGGTATTAGCGGTTTCCGTGCCAGCAATACTGTAGAGGGTCAGACAGTGTCGTTAACCGCTACTGTAACTGACGAGGATGATAACCTGGACGCATCCAGCATTGAGATTGTCCGGGTAAATAGTGATGGCAGCGAAACCGAAGTTTCTAATGTCAGCCTATCCGGCGATACGGTTACGGCGTCTGTTGGAAGCTTGTCTGCCGGTCAATATCAGTATCGACTGAGTGCAAGCGACACCGAAGGTAACAGCGAGAGTGACAGCGTTAACTTCACGGTAAGTGCAGCGCCGTCAGAAAGCAGTAGCGGCGGACACGCCGGCTGGTTGGTTTTATTGGGGCTTATCGCTCTGGGGCTACGCAAACGCGTAGCCTGATACTACTGGAATTGCAGCTCTTTGTAACTGAAGTTAGCTTTAACTTCTTTTTGCATCCATTCCAGCATAACAAAGCAGCGTGATTCACCATCCAGCTTGACAATTTTGGCAAGGAACCCACGGAAGGGACCTTGCTGAATTTCGACGGTGTCGCCCACTTGGGGGGCTTGCTCGTCGGTTAGTTGATCTACGCCCCGCATTTGGTCTATCCAGCTTTGAGGGACTTTTGGAATGTTATCGCCAAAACGT
>NZ_DFTS01000071.1:0-1454 GCF_002383015.1 Idiomarina sp. UBA4206 | reverse complement strand
TAACGTAATACTCCGGCGACACCATAGGTACTGCGAAGTTTGTAAAATTGCTCGATAATGTCATCGGGTTTCACAAAGACATAGCCCGGAAACATACGCTCAACCACCGATGTACGCACACCTCTGCGCACTTTCTTCACTGTTAACTCCGGCGCAAACACCTCAAACCCCTGGTTTTCTAAGTTTAAAATGGCGCGCTCTTCCTGCTTTGGCTTGGTTCTTACTATGTACCAAACGTCGGATTGGAGTTCATTCATAACAGGTCCTTTTACTGATAGGCGGCTGATCTTTCCACATTCAGTTGAGTTACGCAAATTAAGCCGATAAGCCTGCATAAAATCATTGCATAAAACTGAGGCGGCAAGGTAAGCTGAACAGGTCTTTCAACGCAATAAAGGCCAAAGTCTATGCGAGCCAACCGCCTCAGACGTGAAAATAATTCCCGCCGCCGCGCTGTTATCCGTAAGCGCAGACAACGTATCATCGATAGACGCGAAAAGTGGTTTCGCATAGTGAATCGCGAAGGTACAGCCAAAGTCGAGTAGCCCGGCGTTTACGTCAGGTTCGATATTCCACCTGACATAAATGTCAGGCTACTGTATAATCTGCCAGCAAAAATCGCCCAGCTTTGGAGACCTTGCTTGTGGAAATCTACCGCGGTGCACCTGCCTTATCAGCCTTCAAAACAACGAAGCAACTTGAACAACTGAAACAGGCAGGAATTCCTGTCAAAGAGCTTTATGCCGAGTATCAGCACTTTGTTGATTTGCACCATGAACTGAGCGACGAACACCGTTCCGTATTGGTTCAGTTACTGAAGTACGGCCCTGAAATGCCGGCACACGAGCCTCAAGGTGCTCTGGTATTGGTTACTCCCCGCATTGGTACTATTTCTCCCTGGGCTTCAAAGGCCACTGACATTGCCCACAACTGTGGCTTGAAAAGTATTCATCGTGTTGAGCGTGGTGTGGCTTTCTATCTACAGGGTGACTTGTCGGCTGAAGAGCTGAAGCAAGCGGCGTTACTGTTGCATGATCGTATGACCGAAAGTGTTTTGTACGATATGAACGACGCGCAGCAGCTATTCCGCTCGCAGGAACCGCAGCCATTGTCTTCGGTGGATATTCTGGCAGGCGGCCGTGAAGCTCTGGCACAGGCAAATATCAGCTTAGGTCTGGCACTGGCCGATGACGAAATTGATTATCTGGTAGAAAATTTCCGCAAGCTGGATCGTAACCCGAACGACATTGAGCTTTATATGTTTGCCCAGGCAAACTCTGAGCACTGTCGCCACAAGATTTTTAACGCCGACTGGACCATAGACGGCGCAGAACAGCCTAAGTCGCTGTTCAAAATGATTAAAAACACCTTTGAAACCACACCGGACTACGTATTGTCGGCCTACAAAGACAACGCTGCTGTTATGGAAGGCCATGAAGCCGGGCGTTTCTACA
>NZ_DFTS01000038.1:12889-13068 GCF_002383015.1 Idiomarina sp. UBA4206 | reverse complement strand
CATCCATGGCCTTCGACACTCCTCAAGCCACGAGTTCTTTCCTTTATCGCCTTTTGCCGCCAAAGCCTGCCCCTGGGATTAACTTCCTATCTAAGATATTTGTGCCAGATGAAAATGCGAGATAGCGAGTGCGCAAAAGGATTAGCAGTGGGACTTTGGAGGTGTGCAGCGCCATGGAT
>NZ_DFTS01000038.1:7650-12737 GCF_002383015.1 Idiomarina sp. UBA4206 | reverse complement strand
GATGTATTCACGGGCGTCCTCCAAAGTCCCACTGATAACCTCAGCACTCGCGTTTTCCTCGGTATTCCAATCCAGCGAAACATGTGAATCGGTGGCTGCGTTTTGCTATGATATTCGTATTACTTTGGCTTTCAGGAGTTTGTACTTATGCCGCAGACGCAGCGTCCGCTTTATATTCCCTATTCTGGCCCTAATTTGTTGGAAACCCCGCTACTGAATAAGGGCAGTGCGTTCAGTAAGGAAGAGCGTGCCGCGTTTAACCTGACCGGTTTGTTGCCGCCTCGCTATGAGAGCATTGAAGAGCAGGCTGAGCGTGCTTATATGCAGTACCGGAGCTTTGAAACGCCCATTAACAAGCATATTTACCTGCGTGCTATTCAGGACAACAATGAAACCCTGTTTTATCGCTTATTAACGGATCATCTGGAAGAGATGATGCCAATCATCTACACCCCGACCGTGGGTGATGCCTGTGAGAAGTTCTCGGATATTTACCGCAGCTCACGCGGCTTGTTCATTTCGTATTCGGAGCGTGATCAGCTGGACGATATTCTGCGCAATGCTACTAAGCAAAAAGTGAAAGTCATTGTTGTGACCGACGGCGAGCGCATTCTGGGCTTAGGTGACCAGGGCATTGGAGGCATGGGTATTCCGATTGGTAAGCTGTCGCTGTATACCGCCTGCGGCGGCATTAGCCCGGCGTATACGCTGCCGGTTATGCTGGATGTCGGCACCAATAATGAAAAGCTTCTGGAAGACCCAATGTACATGGGGGCGCGGCATAAGCGCATTGGTCAGGAAGAGTACGACGAGTTTCTCGATAAATTCATCAAAGCGGTTACCAAACGCTGGCCTGGTGTGATGCTGCAGTTTGAGGACTTTGCTCAGCCTAATGCTATGCCGTTGCTGCGACGCTACCGCGATGAAGTCTGCTGTTTTAATGATGACATTCAGGGCACGGCCTCTGTGACTGTGGGTACCTTACTGGCGGCCTGTCGCCAAAAAGGCAAAAAGCTCAGCGAGCAGAAAGTGGTATTCGTTGGGGCCGGTTCAGCTGGTTGTGGTATCGCCGAGCAAGTCATGATTCAAATGACTGCTGAGGGCTTAACCGAGGAGCAGGCGAAGAAACAGATATTTATGGTCGATCGCTTCGGTCTGGTGATGGACACTATGGACGGGCTGCGCGACTTCCAGCAGGCATTAGCGCAAAAAACTGCCGACCTGAATGACTGGGAATACAGTGGTGATTATCCGTCGTTGCTGGACGTGATGCATTGTGCCGAACCGGATATTTTAATTGGTGTTTCCGGTAAGGCGGGCTTGTTTACTGAGCAAGTTATATCAACTATGGCAAAAAATGTTGAACGGCCCATTATTTTCCCTCTGAGTAACCCGTCAAAACATGTAGAAGCGCACCCTGCGGATGTACTGAAGTGGAGTGAGGGTAAGGCGATTGTGGCTACCGGAAGTCCTTTTGGTGAAGTTGAGTATAACGGGCGTTTGTATCCGATAGCTCAGTGTAACAACAGTTATATTTTCCCGGGCATTGGCCTTGGTGTGTTGTCGGTTAAGTCGCAACGGGTCAGTGATGAAATGCTACGTGTGGCAAGTAAGACGTTAGCAGCAGCTTCGCCCAGTGCCAATGGTAAAGGCGAGGAATTACTGCCGGCTTTTAAAGATCTGACGCAGTTGAGTAAAGACATTGCTTTTGCGGTGGGTAAAGTGGCTCAGCAGGAAGGTCTGGCACTGGAAATTGATGACGATACGCTGCGTGAGCGCATCGACAACAATTTCTGGAAGCCGGAATACCGCTTCTATAAGCGCGTCAGCATTTAAGCGTGCGCGCTGTCGATGGCCTGCTGTAAATCTGCCAGCAGGTCATCGGCGTTTTCAATTCCTACCGACAAACGCAATAGGTCTAAGGGTACCGGGGTATCCGGCCCTTCAATGCTGGCGCGGTGTTCAATCAGGCTCTCTACACCACCTAATGATGTAGCGCGATGCCACAGCTGAGTTTTTGCGGCAACGGCAATAGCGGCTTTCTCACCACCCGCCAGACGGATAGACAACATACCGCCAAAACCGCCCTGCATTTGCTTAACCGCAATATCATGACCAGCAAAGCTTTTTAAGCCCGGGTACAGCACTTCAGTGACTTTTGGGTGTTGTTCTAACTGCTCAGCAATGTACAACGCATTTTGACAGCTTTCGCGTACGCGTAAGAACAAAGTTCGCATGCCGCGTAATAGCTGTGCTGCATCTTGTGGGCCCGGAACTGCACCGTATTGCGCGCGAATGGCAACCAGGCGTTTCCAGAAGTCGTTATCTTCGCGGGCAGCGAGAGCACCAGAGATAACGTCGGAGTGACCGTTAAGATATTTTGTGGCGGAATGCATGACAACATCGGCACCGAGATCCAGCGGTTTAGTCAGTAAAGGTGTGGCTACTGTAGAGTCTACCGCCAACAAAGCGTCGCAGCTGCGAGCTATATCAGCTACCGCAGCAATGTCGGTGACTGTCCACAAAGGGTTGCCAGGGGTTTCCAGCCAAATGAGCGTAGGAGCCTTTTCTGTAATGGCATGGCGCAACTCGTCCAGGTTCGACGTATCGACAAAACGAACGTCCAGTCCGCTATCAACCCCAAAGGTCTGCAGCCACTTGCGCAACGCCCAGTACATGACTTTAGGGGCGATGACTGAGTCTCCGGGCTTTAACGCATGAAAAACCGTGGTTGCAGCAGCCATACCGGAGGCAAATAGACGCGCGTCGGCCGCATTCTCCAGTTCTGCTAATAGCTTTTCTGCGGGACGGTAAGTGGGGTTATCAGCTCGCGAGTACACACGACCAGTACGATATTGATTATCCTCATCGCGCAGGTAAGTCGTTGATGTGTATACTGGAGGGATAATTACGCCATTCTCGTTGTCAGAGTGGGTACCTCCCTGAGCAAGGAGCGATTGTGGCGAAAATGGATGTTTCGTCATATAAATTCTCGTTAAAGTAATCTCAATGCGAGATTTTACGTATAAGGAAGGAATCATTTCATACTAACCGAAGAGGTATTGCAATGCGTTACATAATTTCCGCACTACTGGGTTCAATGTTGTTTGTCGCAAACGCCGCACAAGCTAACGAATGTGAACTCACTATAGATAGCAATGACAACATGAGGTTTGATACAAAAGAGATGTCCGTACCAGCGAGCTGTGACGAAGTGACAGTCACTTTGACTCACTCAGGTAAGCTGGATAAGAAGGTCATGGGTCATAACTGGGTTCTGAGTGAAGCTGGCGATATGCAATCAGTTGTTCAGCAAGGCATGTCAGCTGGTATGGAAAGCCAGTATGTACCGGACTCAGATGCCGTTATTGCGGCAACCGATGTGATTGGCGGTGGTGAAGAAACCTCAGTGACTTTCTCTACTGAAGGTATGAGTGCAGACACTGATTATAAATTCTACTGCACCTTCCCTGGCCATTCAGCCATTATGCAAGGCAGCTTTGCGATTAAAGAATAGTTGTAGCAAACCTGCGTTATTGCTTATTGATTAATACAGACTGCAGCCCGTGTGGCTGCAGTTTTTTTGGAGCACTAATTGACCGTTATGAAGTCTTTACTCATTGCTTTATTGTTCGTTCTGTCACTGCCAGGTGGATACAGTCAGGCTCAGCAATTTGGACCTCGCGAAGCTTTGGTCATTGTCCAGCCTGTCTCTTTTGAGCGTGAACGTAATCGGGTTGAAGCCGTTGGCACGGCCGAAGCGGTTCGCTCTATTACCATTTATCCGGCGGTCGGTGACCGAGTGGTTGCGGTGCATTTCAAGCCGGGCGATAAAGTTGAGAAAGACCAGTTGCTGGTTGAACTCGATGCCCGCCGACAGCAAGTTGCGGTGGAGCAGGCACAGATTAATTTACGCGACGCAGAGCGCACGGTAGAGCGTTTACGAGCCAGCCGTGAACAAGGCGCTGTGCCGCAGTCAGAGCTTGATAACGCGATATTATTAAGAGATTTAGCCCGCGTTGAATTAGATAACGCCAAAATTGAATTAGAAGACCGTTTTATTCGTGCACCTTTTGAGGGAATTATCGGTATTACCGATGTTGAAGTGGGCGACCGCATTGACCAACAAACCGCTATTGCGACTTTAGATGATCGTTCGACCTTATTAATTGATTTTCGTATTCCTGAAGCGGCGGTTTCGTTACTGCAGGACGGTGCTGAATTACAGGTTCAGCCATGGCGATACTCAGGCACTCCCGTTACAGCTGAAATTATCGAGCTGGACTCACGCATTAACGCAACGACCCGTATGTACCGGGCACGCGCAAAAATCAGTAACGATAATGACGATTTTTTACCCGGCACCAGTTTCAGAACCGCAATAGAGTTGGCAGGTGAAGAGTTTGCTTCGGTTCCTGAAGCCGCTTTGTCCTGGGGTGTGAATAACCCTTTTGTCTGGGTTGTGGAAGACGGTAAAGCTGCGCGTATTGAGGTACAGATTGAACAACGCCTGGCCGGGCGAGTGCTGGTATCAGGTAACATTCAACGTGATGACTTGCTCATCGTTGAAGGCGTACAAAGCCTTCGTGAAGGGCAGCCTGTTGTGTTTGATCGGGCCACCCTCGATACGCAAGAGGTTACCGAGTAATGTCAGACCAGCAAATTAATAACCAACAGGACGCGAACGACTTACCATCGGTGTCGATTCGTCGCCCGGTACTGATTGTTGTTCTTAACGTTCTTATCGCCATAGCAGGTATTGCTGCTTTAATGGGTGTTGAAGTGCGTGAGCTGCCTGACGTTGACCGACCCGTTGTCGGGGTGAGCGCAACCTTGCCCGGCGGCGCGCCAGAAACCGTTGATGCTGAAGTGACCAGTATATTAGAAGGTGCTGCTGCGCGAGTCTCCGGCGTGGAGTCCATTCGTTCGTCGAGTGAAGAGAACAGTGCCCGTATTTCTATTGAATTCCGACCCGGTGTGGATTTAGACGTTGTAGCCGCGGAAGTACGCGAAGCGGTTAACCAGATACGTCGTGAACTGCCGGATGATGTCGAACAAATAAACGTTCGTAAAGCTGACAACGATGC
>NZ_DFTS01000038.1:7227-7539 GCF_002383015.1 Idiomarina sp. UBA4206 | reverse complement strand
TTCGTAAAGCTGACAACGATGCGCGCTCGGTACTGGATATAGCCGTTAGCAGCGACTCCTTAACACTGGAAGAGCTCACCCGCCGGTTGGAAACCGATTTATCGCCTGAATTTTTGGCCATTAATGGCGTAGCCGATGTCCGTTTAAATGGTGACCGCGAACGAGTATTGCGCGTTGACCTTGATCCTCTGAAGCTGGTGAGCTTTGGTTTGTCGGTCACGGATGTCGCCGATGCCTTGCGTCAGGCACCTTTTGATGTGCCAGCCGGTAGCCTGCGCTCAACTGATCAGCGATTGATTATTCGAGCCGATG
>NZ_DFTS01000038.1:4399-7075 GCF_002383015.1 Idiomarina sp. UBA4206 | reverse complement strand
ACTCGTGTGGGTGATGTCGCCCAGGCTTATTTCGCACCCGCCGATGCTAACAGCTTTGTCCGCTTAGATGGTAAGCCAGTGGTTGGGTTAGGGGTTATACGTCAGGCGGGCTCTAATACTATTGAGATTTCTGATAAAGCCCTGGCGGTACTGGAAAGGTTACGCGAGCGCTTCCCCGACATGGAAATGAGCATCACTAACGACGATGCGCAGTTTATTCGTAAGTCCGTTGCTGAAGTTGTCACGACCCTGGCAATTACTATTGCTTTGGTTGTCGCTACTTTATGGGTGTTTATTGGTTCATTCCGGGCAACAATTATTCCTGCCTTTTCAATTCCGGTTGCGCTATTTGGTGCCGTAGCGGCTATATGGTTAATGGGCTTTTCCATTAATATTCTGACGCTGTTGGCTCTGGTTCTGGCGACCGGGCTCATTGTCGATGACGCCATTGTTGTTACCGAGAATATTCAGCGACGCCGCAGTATGGGGCTTGGAAGTCGTGCGGCTGCGGTATTGGGAACACGTGAGGTTTTCTTCGCGGTGGTTGCGACTACGGCGGTATTGGTGGCGGTGTTTGTGCCCATAGCCTTTTTACCGTCAACGGCGGGTCGACTGTTCCGTGAGTTCGGTGGTGTGCTGGCGGCGGCTGTGGTTATTTCTTCTTTTGTTGCCTTGTCTTTGGTACCCGCATTTACTGCGCGTTTGCCAAAGTCTGCCGGGCAGAGTAACCGTTTTGCCAAAATTGGTAATGTGTTTAAACGCTTCTATAAGCGGACGCTGCACAAAGCGCTCGATTTTAGCTGGGTAATCGTGATTTTATCACTGCTGTCTGCTGGCGGTGGCGCTTTGTTGTACAACCAGATTAACAGTGAACTGATGCCCAACGAAGACCGTGGCTCGGTCAGAGTGTTCTCTCGCGGACCCGATGGTGTTGGCCTTAAATTCATGGACAGGCAGGCGCGTAAGTTAGAAGAGATTTTGCTTGAATACAAAGAAAGCGGCGATATCGAATCAATTTACACCGTGGTGGGTCAGTGGGACCCCAACCTGGTGTTCATTACTGCTAACCTGAAACCCTGGGAAGAAAGGGATATTAGTCAGCAGGAAATCATTAATAACATCCGGGAGCCGCTGAGCCAGGTACCGGGCGCGCCGGGGCGTGCTTTTGGCGATAACAGTCTGAATTTACGAGGTCAGGGCGGCGGCCTTGAAATGGCGATTACCGGCGAGAACTACGATGAGATATTCAGAGCCGCCCGTGAATTTACTGCGATTATAAAAGAGCGTATGCCGGAGCTTGGTGAGCCTAATGTCTCTTATCAGCCGACGCAGCCTCAGTTGCGGGTGAAAATTGACAGGCGCCGGGCTGCTGAGCTGGGCGTTTCATTAAGCGATATATCTTCAACGTTACGCGCGGCGATTAACGGTGATGATGTTGCTGATTTGAACGTGGGCGACCAACAAATCCCGGTAATGCTGCGTACACGGAACAACCTGATACAGTCACCTCAGGATATGCAAAATCTGTATGTCTCCTCCAGTAGCGGCGAGCTAGTGCCAATATCCAGCATTTCCGAAATAGTCGAGGAGGGCGTGTCTGCAGAGTTAGAGCGACAGGCTCAGCGGCGCGCGATAGAAGTCGATGCGGATTTACCGGAAGATCTGCCTATGTCGGAGGCTGTAGAGCAACTTCGCGCTATTGCTGACGAGGTGCTGCCCGATAGCATGGGGCTGGTATTCCTGGGTGAAGCTGCAACCTTTGAGGATACCTCGCAAGAAATTGCCATGACCTATATTCTGGCATTTTTGATTGTGCTGTTGGTTCTTGCTGCGCAGTTTGAGTCATTAAACAGTGCGGTAGTGGTTATGCTGACGGTTCCGTTTGGTATTGCTGCAGCTATTTACGCCTTGTTCCTGACCGGCACATCAATGAACATCTATTCGCAAATTGGTCTGGTCATGCTAATAGGCTTGCTAGCGAAGAACTCGGTGTTGTTGGTTGAGTTCGCCGATCAACTGCGGGACAGGGGACTGGAAGTACGCGAAGCAATAGAAGAAGCTGCATTGATTCGTCTGCGCCCCATTATGATGACTCTGATTTCGACCATACTTGGCGGACTGCCGTTAATTCTGTCTTCTGGTGCCGGCGCAGAGGCACGTAACTCTATTGGTTGGGTGGTCTTTGGCGGCCTAGGTTTGGCGACATTGTTTACGCTGTACCTGACTCCGGTACTTTACCTCTGGTTAGCACGCTTTACCAAGCCGCGTGCCGATGAGTCTGCTCGTCTGGAAAATGAAATGCAGCAGGCCAGAGAAAACGGGCATTAATGTGGAATGTGAGAAGTAACCCAGCGCTGGATATTCCAGCGCTGGCGTATATCATCAAGCTCTCCGCTGTCTTCAAGGTGTTGTAGAGCTCGGTTTATATCATTGATAAGTTGCGTATTGTCGGTTTTTACTGCAAAGCTGACCGGTACTTTAATTTCGGGCTGCCATAAAATACGCACGTTAACGCCTATTTCATCAGCAAGATACAGGCCCACTTTTTCGGGCATAATAACGGCCTCAACTTCACCAATAGCAAGCTGAGTCATGGCTTCTTTTTTTGAGTCGGCCTGCTGAATTCTGATGGCATTGTGCAGGCCTATCTTTGCCAAATGTTGCTCCAGTACCGAG
>NZ_DFTS01000038.1:3263-4360 GCF_002383015.1 Idiomarina sp. UBA4206 | reverse complement strand
AGCTTGCGAACCGATTCCGGGCTGCTTTCCTGATCAAGTACAAATAAATCCGCCAGCCGGTGGTAATAAGGTTGGCTAAAATCAAAGTAAGCCTGTCGAGCTTCGGTAGACTCCATACCAATAGCTAAGTCCAGCTCGCCATAGCGAAGAAGACTAACGACGTTGTCCCAGTCGTACTGATGAAGGCTTAAATCTTTTTCCAGATAGTTAAAAATGGCACGAACAACGTCAACATCAAAACCCGCGGGCTCTCCGTCCTGGCTAAACTGAAAAGGCGGGTAGCCGGTTGCCATCCCTGCTTCTTCAGCCAGGCTGTCAGCCACAAGGGTGAAACTTAATGACGCGGCAGCAAAGAAGGTGGGTAGCAGCCGCATTTAAGAGTCTATAACCCTAAGTTTGCTACGAATGTAGTCAGCGTGACTGATATAAAGTAAGTCAGCAAGTTTGCGCAACATGCTTTCCTCATGTGGATCAAGTGCACTATCAGCGTAGGCAACAGCCCACAAATTTTCCAGTAATTCAACGCGTTGCTCGTAGCTAATGGCTTTTAACTGTGCTGTGAAATCGTGCAGCGATGAGGCTTCCTGTACTGCCTGCACGGCTTCTTTAATTGCGTTGTCAGCCTGCGCACCGGTAATACCGTATTCGCGCTCTAGCTCATCCAATAAGTGCTCACGCTCTTCATCGGATAGCTCGCCATCGGCCAGACTAATTTCTGTCATCAAAACCAGAGACAGAAAGGCGTCATTTGATAGACCTTCTATCTGGTGCATGTTGGCCTGTTCAGCCGGTGTTGTTTGTTGGAAAAAGTTTTGCAGAGCTTTGAGCATACAACAATCCTATTTGGGTAAATCGGGTAAGAAAAAGGAAAACTCGGTGCCTTTACCAGGCGTTGATTGGACAGAAATTTCGCCGTTGAGTTTCCGGGTAACCAGATTATAGACAATGGATAAGCCTAACCCTGAACCACCCGTCTGGCGAGATGTGGTGAAAAAGGGCTCGAAGATATTTTTAATGGTCTCGCTGTCCATACCTTTACCGTTGTCGCGAAAGTGAAAATGGACACCTTCGTCTTTTTGTTCCGTTTGTATCTCTAT
>NZ_DFTS01000038.1:1051-3174 GCF_002383015.1 Idiomarina sp. UBA4206 | reverse complement strand
CTTCGGCAAAAGCGTGGTCGTTAGTATTACTGACCAGATTCGTCACAATTTGTGCTAACGCGCCCTGGTAAGTGCTTAAAACAATGTCGTCGTCGCAGTCGATAGTGATGCTGACGTGCTTCTTTTTTACCACAGGCTTTAGACTTAAAACTAACGCGTGCAGGTAGTCGTTAAGCTGGCAGTTAACCAGCTCAAAACTGGATTGGTCAACCGCGGTTTTCTTAAAGTTCTGAATCAGGGTTGCGGCTCGTTCAAGGTTACTGGTGAGTAACTGATACGCTTCGTAAGTATCACTGATAAAGGTCTGCAGTTGCTTGCGTGAAATTGAACCGTTACTGAAACCTTGGTCCAGTTTTTTAAGACGGTGCTCACAGTGAGTTACAGCGGTAACGGAAACGCCCAGGGGGGTATTAACCTCGTGCGCGACGCCGGCGACTAACTTACCCAGAGCGGCCATTTTTTCGGTTTCAATTAACCGTTCCTGAGCCTGCTTAAAGTTGTCCAGCGCTTTGGTTAATGATTCTGTTCGCTCCGCTACCATGCTTTCCAGCTGTTCATTCTGACGAATAAGGAGTGCTTCGAATCGTTCGCGTTCGGACGCACTGACGGCGCGGCCATAAATGTCAGCAAGCACGCCAACAAAGGCGACTTCATCGGAAGTCCAGCGGCGTGAGGGTTTACGGCTTTCGCAGCACATTACGCCTATCATTTGACCTTTATGGCGTAAAGGAACGTCGAGCATGCCGTATACGCCGGTTTCTTCAAGATAGCCGTTGCTGAGTTCAACGGTTGCCGGGTGGTTGCGGGCGTCGTTAGCGATAATGGTCCGCTCAGTCATTAATACCCGAAAATAAGAAGGAAGTTCGGACTTACGCAGCACAGGCAATTCTTTGTCCTGCTGTTTTTCATCAATTAACCTGGCAGCAGTCATGCTCTGCTTGTCCGGCTGCAATAACCAAATACTGACGCGACTAATATCCAGCCCTTTTAGCGCTGACATCAGGATCAGTTCAGACGCTTTCTCCAGGTCGCCGCCGTCAATATCCGGTGACTTAGATACATCGAGAAGGATATTTTCTAAGGCTTCGTTCATATTCAACCCGTCTTCTGAATATTTACTCACTATAACCCACTGACTTTTAATGTCCATTAACCGACCATAACTCCCCATTTAACGTTAGCCACTGGACTTTTGGATCTTAACTGCCTACAAAGGGAAGACATTTTTAATGAGGCAATACCATGAAAAAGACAACATTAACCTTAGCGGTCGCATCGCTTTTAAGCTTAGCGCCGGTGAGCATGGCACAAGAACAGACCCAGGGCTGGGATGTCAGTAACCCGCAGGGCGAGTTTAAAGAAATTGATATATCGGTGAATTCCGGCACCTGGATGAATGTGGACGTCAGCCCGGATGGTGACTACATCGTGTTTGATTTACTGGGTGACATTTACCGCATGCCTTTTGGGGGCGGCGAAGCTGAAAAACTTATTGGCGGTATAGCCTGGCATATGCAGCCGGTTTACTCGCCCAATGGACGTTACATTGCCTTTACCTCGGATCAGGGCGGCGGCGATAATATCTGGGTTATGGACGCCGATGGCAGCAATGTGCGTGCCGTTACCGAAGAAACTTTCCGTTTATTAAACAGCCCGGCGTGGAGTCCGGACAGCGAATTTCTGGTTGCGCGTAAGCACTATACCGCCAGCCGTTCGTTAGGAGCCGGTGAAGTCTGGATGTACCACCGCAGTGGTGGCTCGGGTGTGCAGTTAACGGAACGCCCGAATGACCAGAAAGACTTAGGCGAGCCGGCGTTTTCACCGGACGGCAAATACATCTACTTTTCCCAGGATGACACACCGGGCAAAACTTTCCACTACAGCAAAGACTCGCTGGAAGGCATTTACACCATTAAGCGTTTTGAGCGCGAGAGCGGTGAAATTGAAACGCTGATAAGTGGTGCCGGTGGCGCAATTCGTCCGACACCATCGCCGGACGGGCGTTATCTGGCCTACATTAAGCGTGAAGACTTTGACAGCGTGCTGTACCTGCTGGACCTGAAGACCGGCGAACACAAGCGGGTTTACGGGAAAATGGAACGCGACATGCAGGAAACCTGGGC
>NZ_DFTS01000038.1:478-909 GCF_002383015.1 Idiomarina sp. UBA4206 | reverse complement strand
GAAACCTGGGCCATTCATGGCGTTTACCCGACCATGGACTGGACACCGGATTCTAAGCAGTTAGTGTTCTGGGCCGGTGGTCATATTCAGAAGCTGAATATTGATGACGGCAACGCGCGCATTATTCCGTTTAAAGTCGAAACGGAAAAGAAAGTACAGCATGCACTGCGCTTTAAACAAAACGTTGAAGCTGACCAGTTTGACGTGAAAATGCTGCGTATGGCGCAAGTTTCACCGCAGGGTGATGCGGTGATTTACGAAGCTTTGGGTAGCTTGTATCAGCGTTCATTACCAAATGGTGAGCCGCAGCGTTTAACCAATAGCGAAGACTTTGAGCTGTACCCACAATACTCGCGCGACGGTGAAAGCGTAGTATTTGTTCGCTGGAATGACGAAGAGCAGGCACAGGTTATTGTTCGCGATATTAGCTC
>NZ_DFTS01000038.1:0-314 GCF_002383015.1 Idiomarina sp. UBA4206 | reverse complement strand
GGTAATGAACAGGTGCTGAATACCGGAGAGGGCAACTTTGTTGAACCCACATTCTCTCCGGACGGCAAGCATGTGGTTTACCGCAAAATACGTGGGGGTTACTTAATTTCCGATAAGTTTGGTCTGGAAAACGGTATCTATCGCGTTGCAGTGTCAGCCTCTGCTGAACCAGAGCAAATAGCAGAACGTGGACGTTTACCTCAGTACGGTGCCCGTAACGACCGGGTTTATCTGATGACTCCGGGCGAAAAACCAACGTTAAGTGCGATCGATTTGCGCACATTGGAGCAGCGCGAGTTGTATCAGTCGGAGTT
>NZ_DFTS01000026.1:17416-17581 GCF_002383015.1 Idiomarina sp. UBA4206 | reverse complement strand
CGAACTGCTCGACCATTCAGATGATGGTCGCACTTAAACCGATTCACGACGCGGTGGGTATTGAACGTATTAACGTCAGCACCTATCAGTCAGTATCGGGTGCCGGCAAAGAGGCGATGGAAGAACTTGCAAAGCAAACAGCAGAGCTGTTAAACGGAAAGCAAC
>NZ_DFTS01000026.1:13372-17251 GCF_002383015.1 Idiomarina sp. UBA4206 | reverse complement strand
CGGAAAGCAACCGACAGTTGCTAATTTCAGCCGTCAAATTGCTTTTAACTGCATTCCTCAAATTGATGTTTTTCAGGACAATGACTACACCAAAGAAGAAATGAAAATGGTGTGGGAAACGCAAAAGATTTTTAATGACCCCAGCATTAGAGTCAATCCAACGGCGGTCAGAGTTCCAGTATTTTTTGGGCATGCAGAAGCTATCCATATTGAGACACGCCAGCCAATTACTGCCGAACATGCAAAGCAGCTGTTAAGTGAAGCTCCGGGTGTAACTCTGATGGAGCAAAGAGAGGAGTTTCCGACACAGGTCGGTAATGCCGCTGGAAACGACGATGTGTTTGTAGGGCGGGTCAGAGAAGACATTAGCCATCCAAATGGTCTTAATTTGTGGGTTGTGTCTGATAACATCCGCAAGGGTGCAGCAACGAACAGCATACAAATTGCCGAAACTTTAATTCGTGATTACTGGTAATTTAACCGGCTGTATGTCATAAAGTTTTTTAAACTAACGCCGTTAAAGATAAGAGCAAAGCGCGGGCAGAGACGAAGGAATGAGAAAAACGATTAGAGTGCAGGTATTGAGATACTTTTCGCTGGCAGCCATTGCGTTGTCCGGCAGCATGACAGTCGCTGCAGCAGGTTGGCAGGACGGTGTTGTTATAAAAGGAGCCAAAGGGTCTGAAGCAACTGATGTTCGTTTAGGTCAGGAGCGCTATGGACCTATTACCAGATCTGATACCTTATGGGATATTGCCCGTCGCTATAAACCTCATTCCAGTGTCACACAATACCAAACGATGGTTGCTATTGTGCAGGCCAACGATGAGGCCTTTGTCAATGGCAATATGAACCGTATGCTTGACGGTTACTACCTGCGCATTCCTTCCTTGCAAGAAATTGAAATGGTTAACCCTGAAGCCGCACGTCGTCAGGTGGTGGTTGATGGTCAATTGCAAACTAAGTCTCAGGAACTTACTGAGGCAGAGCAAAGCACTCAGAGAACTCGCTCCGAACAACAGCAACTACTTGAAGAAGCTCGACAGAAAGCTGAACAGACGATTCAGGAAGTTGAACAACGTCAGGAACAAAACTTTAAAGAGCTTCAGTCTGACATTCAGCAGTCTATGCAGGCTGTTGAACGCATGTATGGTGAAAACCAGTCGCTGCAGGAACGAATCGATGCGCTAGCGGAGCGCCTCGATGAACTGGCTGCCAGCGTAAGTAAAACTGATGAACTAGAAGCTCAGTTTCAACAAGTATTAGCTCAACAGAGACAAATGCTTGAGCAGCAGGCTCGGGAAGAAGCGGAACAAGAGTCTGGTTTTTCTGATTGGCTACAAAGCCCATTGAATATGTTGTTGGTGTCGGTGTTGCCTGCGCTGCTTATTATTGGGTTAATTGTATTTTTCTTCTTACGGCGATCGTCAAAATCTAAAGCGACGGAAGAAGAAGAGCAGAGTTCTAACAAGGAGTTGACCGAGGAAGAAGCTGCTGCCGAGTTGGATAAAGAATTATTGGGTGATGTGCCTAAAGACAGTACTGATGGTCTGTTCGATATCGACGGTGAAGACACCTCCGATGATGATGGTGACGATCTTAGTGCTTTAGAAGCAGAATTAACCGGACAGTCTTCGGATGCAGACGAAACCGACTTTAGCGTCCGTCTCGATGATGAAGACAGTGAACCGGAACAGAAAAAGCATGAGCCGAAAGAAACCGTCGATGAAGATTTAGATGAAGATGATCAAGCGGTATTGCCTGACGACGATGATGATGCCGGAGAGCTCTCTCAGGATGAACTGGATCGTCTGTTTGGCGAGGCCGGTGATGATGACGAACAGGCAATAGACCTCTCTGTTAATGATGAGGAAGAAGAAAAACCGGAAGCGGCTGAGCAGCCAGAAGATGCACAAGCAGACTCAGCGGTCAGTGAAGATGAACCTGATGAGGAAAAGGCTGAGCAGGACGCTACCGATGATATTGACGATATTCTTGCTGATAATGCTCCGCAAGAGACCGATACAGATGATGAGTCGGTAACAGAGGAAGCGGCGGAGAAAAGCGACGCGGACGACGAAAGTGATGATTTATTGCCGGATGACTTTGATGATAGCGGAGTCGATGACGTTTTAGCCGATTTAGGCTTAGCTGAGAATGAGACAGAAAAAGGTGAAGAACCCACTCAGGACGAGACTGATGAATCTGAACTGGAAGCGGCAGAGCAGTCAGCAGAAGCGCTAGAGCCTGACGAGAGAACCGAGGAAGAACCGCAAGAGCAGGAAGAAGATGACCTGGAGCAATTGCTTCAGGAGTCGGATGAATTAACTCAGTCACTGGACGAGCTGGATGACTTAGAAGAGGAAGTTCCTGAGGACGATGCCGAGCTTGATGAAGCGGAAGATGAAGCCGATAAAGAGTTAGAGTCACTGTTCGGTTCGAGCGAAGAAAGTGATGAGAGTGAAGAGGTCGACTCGTTTAGCGCAAAAGACGACGAGGACTTTGTTGATATAGATTCTTTGATGGCCGAAGCTGACGAAGAGGAAGAAGATACCGATCGTTATCAGTCGTCTGCGGTTAAAGACGTATTACCCGATGATGAATCGGGTGATGCTGAAAATGCTCCTGAGGATGATGATCCCTCAGCTCAGCTGGATTTAGCCAGAGCCTATATCGAAATGGGTGAAGAAGATGAAGCTCGGGAGATTCTTCAGCAATTAGCAGAAGGTGACGATGAAGCGCTGGCGAAAGAGGCCGGCGCGTTGAAACAAAAACTCGATTCGTAGGATTAAGCTGTATGCGAATGGCCTTATGCCTGGAATACGATGGCAGCCGCTATTATGGTTGGCAACGTCAACGTGAAGTTATTAGTGTCCAACAATGCGTAGAACACGCTGTCAGTAAAATAGCCGATGCGCCCATTGAAGTAACTTGCGCCGGAAGAACCGACGCGGGTGTTCATGCAACAGGGCAGGTTGTGCATTTTGATATTCCGGTCCCCCGGGCGGAGCCAGCCTGGACACTGGGCGTAAATAGTAATTTACCTGCAGGGATAGCAGTACGCTGGGCTCAAGAGGTCGATAGTGAGTTTAGCGCTCGTTTTAGTGCTACTTCGCGGCGGTATCGATACATTATTGCCAACACGCGTTTTCGTCCCGGAATCCATTCGTTTGGCGTTAGTCATTATCATCAACCACTTGACGAAAAAGCTATGCAGGCCGCTGCACCAGCCATTATTGGTGAGCATGACTTTACCACATTTCGTGCCTCACATTGTCAGTCTCACACGCCCTTTCGAAAGGTGACGGACTTAACGGTAGAGCGCCGCGGCGACTATATAATTATTGATATAAAGGCTAACGCCTTTTTACACCATATGGTCCGAAATATTGTGGGAAGCCTAATTGTAGTTGGGCAGCACGAACAGCCACCTGAGTGGCTTGCAGAGTTACTACGACAAAAAGACAGGACCAAAGCGGCGGCAACGGCGAAGCCCGGAGGGTTATATTTGGTCGAAGTTACCTATCCTGAGAGCTATAATATACCTCAGGTTCCCCCGGGACCTTTATGGTTAGGCGACTAAGGCCACTGTTATGACCTCTTTGCTTGATCCATTTGTGGTACCATGTAAGCTACATCACATTGACTAATAATAGCCTTTGGGCGGAATAGTATGAGCTGGATAGAAAGAATTCTTGCGAAGCCAAAAATTAACAAACGTCGGGGTGTTCCAGAGGGCGTCTGGAGTAAGTGTACTGCCTGCGACAACATTATTTATAAGGCGGATTTAGAGCGTAGCCTTAATGTCTGCCCGAAATGTGATCACCATATGCGGGTTACTGGCCGCAGTCGGTTGGACATTTTTTTAGATAACGACAA
>NZ_DFTS01000026.1:1276-13259 GCF_002383015.1 Idiomarina sp. UBA4206 | reverse complement strand
AGAAATTGGCACTGATTTAGAGCCGAAAGACGTTTTACGTTTTAAAGACTCTAAAAAATACAAAGACCGTATTTCTGCAGCACAAAAAAGCACGGGCGAAAATGACGCACTCATTGCGGAAAAAGGAACCGTAAAAGGTGTTCCTTTAGTTGCTGTCGCCTTTGACTTTAACTTTATGGGCGGTTCTATGGCATCAGTTGTTGGTGCTAAGTTTGTTCAGGCTGCGGAAGTTAGCCTTAAGCACCGCATCCCGTTAGTTTGTTTTTCTGCATCGGGTGGCGCTCGTATGCAGGAAGCTCTGATGTCATTAATGCAAATGGCGAAAACATCGGCAGCGCTGGCACGTATGAGTGAAGAGGGTATTCCCTTTATTTCTGTGCTGACAGACCCGACGATGGGTGGAGTTTCTGCAAGCCTTGCTATGCTAGGCGATATTCACATTGCGGAACCTAAAGCACTTATTGGTTTTGCTGGTCCGAGAGTTATTGAGCAGACCGTCCGCCAGACGTTACCTGAGGGATTCCAGCGTGCTGAATTCCTATTAGAGCATGGAGCCATTGATATGATTGTCGATCGCCGTAACATGCGTGACACAGTCGCTCGATTGTTGGCGAAAATGCAGAACCTGCCATCTACTGAAACGTCGGAAGTCAGTGTAAGCGAATAATGACTGCCGGACCGCTATCTGCCCCTGCAGCGTCAGCGTCGCTGCAGGAATGGCTGACTTATCTTGAAAGCATCCATCCCCAAAGCATCGACATGGGACTTGAGCGTGTGGCCAGGGTTGCAGCGAGTGCCGATGTACTTGAGCCTGCGCCTTTGGTTATTACGGTCAGTGGCACTAACGGAAAAGGCTCGACGGTTTGTTACCTCGAGACTATTCTACAGACAGCTGGCTACACCACTGGCGTCTACACGTCGCCACATATCGTAGAGTATCGCGAACGGGTTCGTATTAATGGTCAGGAACTGACAAACTCTGCACATACCGAAGCTTTTGCGGTCATTGAAAAAGCGCGTAAGAACACCTCTTTAACCTATTTTGAGTTTGGTACGCTGGCTGCTTTATGGCTCATGAAAGCCAATAAACCCGATGTGGTTATTCTTGAAGTCGGCTTAGGCGGACGGCTTGATGCTGTGAACTGTGTCGATGCTGATGTTGCAGTAATTACCAGTATAGGTATCGATCACATTGCATTTCTTGGTAATAATAGAGAGCAAATAGGGCGTGAAAAAGCAGGCATAGCGAGAACGGATAAACCATTAATTTGTGGTGAAGCCAGCCCTACAGCAAGCATTGCTGAAACGGCAGATCGCGTTGGTGCTAAGTTGTGGCAGGTCGGCAGGGACTTTCATCGAAATGAAAAGGCGGATAGCTGGAGTTACCGTAGTCAGTACACCCAGTTAAACGATTTACCTTTGCCTAAGTTGCCTATTATCAATGCTTCAACTGCAATTGCCGCTATCGAGCAGTTACCCTTGCCGGTTACGTTATCGGCAATACGAGAAGGCATAGCTAAGGCCGCGCTTCCGGGAAGAATGCAAACAGACTCCTATAAAAACTGTGAGATATTATTGGATGTTGCACATAACCCTCAGGCTGCTGCTTATGCCTGCCAGTATCTCGACAAATTTTACCCGAAGCATAAAGTGTTTGCCGTTGTTGGGATGTTAAGTGATAAAGACCATAGTGGGGTCGTTAAAGCTTTGAGTTCCAGAGTTTGCGACTGGTATTTAGGGTCTCTGTCGGAGCCTCGTGGCGAAACATCCGGGCAATTGGCGGTTAAAGCCAAACTACCTAATGAATCTTGCCACTTATTTGACTCAGTTGAGCATGCATTTTGCGAGGCTGTCCAGGCGGCGGAGCAATACCAGGCAAATAATGGTAAAGCTCTGGTTTTCGGCTTCGGCTCGTTTTACACTGTAGCGAGAATTACCGCGCATTTAAAAGGAGTTTGAGCTTTGTCCAGTCCTCTGCAGAATCGTCTTGTTGGCACTCTGATATTGGTGGCGTTAGCTGTCATTATTATTCCCGATATATTGGATGGTGAGAAGGCAGACCCGATTGAGCCAATGGAAACCATTCCGCTAAAGCCCACCGTTGAGGAAGAACTTCAAAAACCGGAAACCTTGTCGGATAAAACCGTGTCAGAACCGGTAATCGTTGAAGAATCTCTTCCTGAAGCAGAAAAGACTGCGGATTCAGCTGAGCCCATTAACGAGAGCAGTGATGCCCAGGCCCCGCCACGTGAGCCGGCTGAGTATGCTGCTGACGGTAAAGCCTGGGTTATCCAGTTGGGCGCATTTAGTAACGAGGACAGTGTTAAACGTTTGATCTCTCAGTTACGGGAAAAAGGCTTTTCGGCGTACTCGCAAAAGGCATCTGATGGTTCAATTAGTCGTGTTTTAGTTGGTCCGGATACATCAAAGACTGAGCTGGAGAAGCAATTAGGTCCGCTGAAGGAACTCACCGGGCTGCAAGGTAAGGTAATTACTTATCGGCCATGATTTTTGCAATATATGTGAAAAGAAAATCACATTCTCAGGCACATTCTGTTAAAATCCACCGCGTCTTTTGCGCAGCAATTGTGAGTCATTATGCTCTGGATTGACTATGCCATTATAATTGTCATCGGCCTTTCAACGCTGATCAGTCTGGTAAGGGGCTTTGTTAAAGAAGCCGTGTCTCTGGCCATCTGGATTTCAGCCTTTTTTATCGCGAGTCAGTTTTATCTCGATCTGGCAGTATACTTTACCGAAATTGGCGATCCTCTGGTAAGAAATGCCGCTGCAATAGCTGCATTGTTTGTAGCGACTCTTATTCTGGGCGCAATTATTAACTACATTCTTTCTCAATTAGTTCATCACACGGGCCTATCCGGAACTGACCGGGTTCTCGGTCTGGTTTTTGGTGCGTTACGCGGTGTATTAATTGTCAGCGCTTTATTATTTTTTATTGATTCCTTTACCACATTATCTTCCAGTGAATGGTGGAAGGAGTCTCTATTAATTCCTCACTTCGGTGTATTTATTCAGTGGTTTTTCAGTTATCTGGAAAACAGCTCCAGTTTTTTAGTCCCTCAACCTGTATAAAAAGGTGAAAAGACATGTGTGGTATTGTTGGTATTGTTGGTAAGCAGGCTGTTAACCAAGCGCTTTATGACGGGTTAACTATGCTTCAACATCGTGGCCAGGACGCTGCTGGTATTATGACAGTTGATGAGCATTGCACTTTACGCTTAAGAAAGGCCAACGGCTTGGTACGCGATGTGTTCCATACACGCCACATGCACCGCTTGGCAGGTAATGTCGGTATTGGTCATGTACGCTATCCCACCGCCGGTAGCTCAAGCTCTGCCGAAGCGCAGCCATTCTATGTTAACTCGCCTTTCGGTATTGCTATGGCACACAATGGCAACCTGACCAACGCTAACGATGTTCAGGAACATTTGTTCCAAACAGCTCGTCGCCATATTAATACCACGTCTGACTCAGAGATTTTGCTTAACGTATTTGCCAACGAGTTAGATAAGAACGAAAGTTTAACACTGAACGAAGAAGACGTTTTCCGCACTATGACAGCGGTCCATCGTCAGGTTCGTGGAGCCTATGCCGTAGTCGCTATGATTCTCGGCCACGGTATGGTTGCGTTTCGCGACCCATGGGGAATTCGTCCTCTGGCACTGGGTAAACGCGACACGGAAGATGGCGAGGAATATATTGTCGCGTCTGAGAGTGTTGCAATTGACGGTACTGGTTTTAAGTATGTGCGTGATGTCGAGCCGGGCGAGGCTATTTATATTACGAATGACGGTAAACTATACTCGCGCCAGTGTGCCGACAAACCCATGCATTGCCCTTGTATTTTTGAGTACGTTTACTTTGCACGCCCCGATTCATTTATTGATGGGATTTCGGTGTATGCCTCTCGTGTCAATATGGGGCGTAAGCTGGGCGAAAAACTGAAACGGGACTACGCAGATTTAGATATTGATGTGGTTATCCCAATTCCTGAAACCAGCTGTGATATTGCACTGGAGATAGCCAATGTTATGGATTTACCGTACCGCCAGGGGTTTGTGAAAAACCGTTATATTGGTCGTACTTTTATCATGCCGGGGCAGACTCAGCGACGTAAGTCAGTACGCCGTAAATTGAACGCTATTAGCGCTGAATTCCGCGGTAAGAATGTTTTGCTGGTTGATGACTCTATTGTTCGCGGAACAACCTCTGAGCAGATTATCGAAATGGCTCGCGAGGCTGGTGCCAAAAAGGTTTATTTCGCATCAGCAGCTCCGGAAATTCGTTTCCCGAATGTTTATGGTATTGATATGCCAAGTGCCAATGAGCTTATTGGTCATGGACGTGAAGCAATAGAGATTCGCGACATGATCAAAGCAGATGGACTCATTTATCAAGATCTTGATGACTTGATAGATGCAGTTGGTGCAGAGAATCGCTCAATAAAGCGTTTTGAAACATCGGTGTTTAGCGGTGAGTATGTAACCGGAGATGTTAGCCAGGAATATCTAGATCGTCTTCATGCAGCTCGTAACGACGTTGCCAGATCTGAGCGTGACGGCTCAGAAGACGCTAACCTTGAGCTGCATAACGATAACGACTGACTCAGCCTAACAGCAAGGCTGAGTCAGTAATTGCTCAGTCTTGCTGGAAAGGGTAAACCGAGCCTAACTTAAGAATTTGAGTCAGTTCATCCAGAGCTGAACGCGATTCTTCTAATAATGCCGGATCGCGTAAATCATCAACAGCCAACTCATCGCGATAGTGCTTTTCTACCCACTGATTTAAACGACTGAATAATTTATCAGACATTAAACAATTCTGGTTAGCCCCGGCGAGTTCTTCATCGTTCAATGCAGCTCGTAAACGCAGACAGGCGGGTCCGCCACCATTTCTCATGCTCTGCTTCACATCAAAAAATTCAACCCGCTTAATGGGGCTGTCACTGTTTTGAGTCAACTGTTCCAGATACGATCTGACACTGTCGTTCTCCTGACACTCTGTTGGCGCGATGATTGTCATTTGGCCATCGGGCGGTGTGATGAGCTGGGTATTGAATAAATACGTACTAACGGCGTCCTGAATACTTACCTGTTCAGTACCCACTTTAATGAAATGTAGTGGGTTATCACCGAACTTACGCTGAATTTCGGCCAATTTCGCTTCTGTATCGGCAAAAGCCTGCTCATGATAGAACAGTACGTTTTGGTTGCCGACGGCAATGACATCGTTATGGAAAACCCCTTGGTCAATTACGTCAGGGTTCTGCTGAATATAAACGGTATTATCTTCGCTCAGACCGTGCAAGCGAGCAATGGCTTGAGAGGCTTCTAAGGTCTGTCTTGCCGGAAAGCGTTTGGGCGCTGGTTTAGAACTGTCAAAGATATAACGGCCATAGACAAAGAGTTCGACTCCGGCGTGACCATACTCGCGACACAAACGAGTGTGATTGGCCGCACCTTCATCGCCAAAGTGCTCGTTGTCGGGTAAATGTGTATGGTGCTCGAAGTAGCGGCTATTGTTGAACATAGCTTGCAGGATACGACCACTGGTCTGTGGCTCTAATGAGCGGTGAAACTTATTGGTCAGGTTAGCCGGGGTAAAGTGTACTTTACCGTTAGCGGTGTCTGCACTTGGCGAAACGGTCGCAGCATTGGCGGTCCACATACTGGAAGCAGAGCAAACGGCCTGGAAAATAGCCGGAGCTTCGGTTGCTGCTTTATGTAACACTTCGGCATCAGTCCCGGTAAAGCCCAGGCGCCGCAAAGCAAAAATATCCGGGCGTTCCTGAGGAGCGAGTACTCCCTGCTTCATTCCCATATCGTGCAGTGCTTTCATTTTTTTCAGGCCTTGCAGGGCAGCACTTTTAGGACTGGATGAGGCTTTAGCGTTGGCCAAAGAGGCAACATTACCGAACGACAATCCAGCGTAATTATGAGTAGGTCCGACCAAACCGTCGTAGTTGACTTCGAAGTGTTGCATGCTCACTTTTCGATACTCCCTGCACGTATTGTGCACCTGATAATGTAAACTAAGGTGTCATTATACTGTTTTAAAACCGCCTTGAAAGCCTTTATTTTTCTGGCGTTTAAGCCCGTTCGCATAAATCTGACTGTTTATCTAACTTGTGCGAATTTTTATCAAATACTCGAGTTATGGTTGTTTCTGCTGACGATAACCGATATACCTAAAAAAGGCCGCTAATGAGCAATTGCACTTGTAATTGTTACTGTTAGCACGTATATACACGGTCATCTACAACAAGAGAACGATTATTCTATGGCAAAATCGCTCGTCATTGTCGAGTCTCCGGCAAAAGCCAAAACGATTAATAAATATTTAGGTAAGGACTTTGTCGTTAAGTCCAGTGTTGGTCATGTCCGTGATCTACCTACCCGAGCTACTGAGACAATCAAAAGCAAACCGGCAGCTGAAGTCCGGAAGATGTCCCCGGATGCAAAAGCTAAATATCAGAAAGAACGGGACTACAAGCGGTTAATTGCTCGTATGGGAGTTGACCCGGAAAATGATTGGGAAGCTCACTACGAAGTTCTGCAGGGTAAAGAAAAAGTCGTTAAAGAGTTAAAACAGTTAGCGAAAAAGTCTGAGGAAATTATCCTCGCAACGGATTTGGACCGCGAGGGAGAGGCAATTGCCTGGCACCTGCGGGAACTTATCGGTGGTGACGATTCCCGCTATAAACGCGTTGTGTTTAACGAAATTACCAAAAAAGCCATTCAGGAAGCTTTTGAGCACCCCGCAGAGTTGAATACGGACCGGGTCAATGCGCAGCAGACTCGCCGTTTTCTTGACCGTGTGGTCGGCTTTATGGTTTCTCCGTTATTGTGGAAAAAAATTGCCCGTGGGTTGTCGGCAGGCCGTGTGCAGTCAGTTGCTGTGCGTCTGGTGGTTGAACGCGAGCGCGAAATAAAAGCCTTTGTTCCGGAAGAGTATTGGGATGTTCATGCGGATTTAATGACGCCATCGGAAGACTCTCTGCGTATGCAGGTAATGAAGCAGGCGGGAAAAAACTTTCGCCCGGCTAATAAAGAAGAAACCGATGCTGCATTGGCGTTATTGAAGGGTTCAGGTTACGAAATTACCGGCCGTGAAGACAAGCCCACGTCGAGCAAACCCAGCGCACCGTTCATTACTTCAACACTTCAGCAGGCGGCCAGTACCAGGTTAGGCTTTGGTGTGAAGAAGACGATGATGATGGCTCAGCGTCTTTATGAAGCCGGTCACATTACTTATATGCGTACTGACTCAACCAATTTGAGTGCTGAAGCGGTTGATGCCTGCCGTGACTTAATAGCAAAAGACTTTGGTAAGAACTATTTGCCGGAAAGCCCGACTCGCTATGGTGCTAAAAGCAACGCACAAGAAGCCCACGAGGCTATTCGCCCGTCAGATGTGAAGGTGAAGTCAGAATCCTTATCTTCAGTTGAGCGTGATGCTCAACGTTTGTATGAGCTTATTTGGCGTCAATTCGTTGCTTGCCAGATGGTTCCGGCACGCTATGACAGTACGACCTTAACTGCCACTTCGGGTGATTTCGAATTAAAAGCGCGCGGACGGGTTATGCGCTTTGCCGGTTGGACTAAGGTGATGCCTCCGGCTAGCAGCAAGAAAGAAGGCGATGATAATCTGCCGGACGTAAAAAAAGGCGATGCATTGAAACTGGAACAACTGCTTCCAGAGCAACATTTTACCAAGCCACCGGCTCGCTATGGTGAGGCGTCTTTGGTTAAAGAGCTGGAAAAACGCGGTATTGGTCGCCCGTCGACTTACGCGTCGATTATTTCTACTATTCAGGACAGAGGCTATGTTCGGGTAGAGAGCCGTCGATTCTTTGCTGAAAAAATGGGTGAAATTGTCAATGACCGACTTGTTGAGAACTTCACCGAACTAATGAATTACAACTTTACGGCAGAAATGGAACAGGCATTGGATGATATTGCTGCCGGGAAGCGTGACTGGAAAGAAACCCTCGATAAGTTTTATGCGGACTTTAAAGAGCGGCTGGAAAAAGCTGAACTGGAACCTACTGAAGGTGGTATGCGTGAGAACAGTCTTGTTTTGACCGATATTGACTGTCCTGAATGTGGTCGAAAAATGGGAATAAGAACCGCTTCAACCGGAGTTTTTCTGGGCTGTTCAGGTTACAACCTGCCGCCAAAGGAACGCTGTACTAAAACACTGAACCTGACGCCGGGTGAAGAAGCGGTTGAGGTAACTGACGAAGAAGAACGTGAAACCGAAGCGCTTAGAGCGAAAAAGCGCTGCCCTAAATGCGGGACAGCGATGGATAGCTATCTTATTGACGAAAAGCGCAGGCTGCATGTTTGCGGTAACAATCCAACTTGCGACGGCCAATTGGTTGAAGAGGGCACGTTCCGGATTAAAGGGTACGACGGTCCAACTATCGAGTGTGATAAATGCGGCTCGGAAATGCAGCTAAAAAATGGACGTTTTGGTAAGTACTTTGGTTGTACCAACAGTGACTGCAAAAACACCCGTAAGTTGTTGCGTAGCGGGGAACCTGCGCCACCTAAAGAAGATCCGGTTCCATTGCCGGAGTTACCCTGTGAAGAGTCCGATGCTTATTTTGTTTTACGGGACGGTGCGTCAGGTATTTTCTTGTCAGCTAATACTTTCCCTAAGTCACGGGAGACCCGTGCTGTTACCGTAAAAGAACTTGCTCAGTTTAAAGACCGGTTACCGGAAAAGTTCAAGTATCTGGCGGAGGCTCCGCAGGAAGACGAGGACGGTAATGATGCTATTGTTCGCTTTTCGCGCAAAAACAAAGAACAATACGTGGTGACCGAAATCAAGAAGAAACAAACTGGCTGGAAGGCATTTTTCCGAGATGGGAAGTGGCAAGTACAGGACAAGTAGTTAATAACTTACGGGCAAAGGGTCACTTTGCCAATGGCGAATCAAAACCTGCTGGACTAACATAGCTGCGTGTCTAATGAAGGACACAGCACACTGGACATGGAGGTCCCATGTTATTGTCTCGCTTGGGCATAACATTTCCCGCTGCCTTTCCGGCAGCGGGTTTTTCTTTATTTAAGCCGGGCAAAACGCTGCGAAAACACTCCGGACAAGCCGGTATCGAGCTGTTAATTGTATGGCCGGTTATTGTGGCCGCTGTTTTTACTTTCGTTCAGGCACTGATTATCTGGTGGGGGCAGCAAACTCTAACGGTTGCTAATCAGTATGCTGTGCGCGCGGGTAGCATTAATAACGGCAGTCACAATGCCATGGTTAACACGTTAGTTGCGGGAATGGCGGGGCTTAAACCGCAACTCAGTACTGACAACAAAATGGTCGCTGTAACTGAAGCTGTGGTCGAGCAGCGACTTCATTACGCACAATTTGGTCAACTAAAAGTCTTGTCGCCTACGGTTGAGGATTTTCGGCAATTTGCCGATTGGCGCTGGGACGATGAGCTAAAGGCTGAGGTATTAGAAATTTCAGTTGACCACTACCACGCCCGTGCCAGTAGCGACGGTAGCGAACAATGGCACCAGGCAAGGGTATTGGTTATTGAAACCTATTGGTGCCTGCCTCTTGATATTCCTATTGCCGGCGAGTTTTTATCTGCGACTCAAACCTTACTGTCCGACTCTAAAGCAGCACGTTACTGCGCAACGCGCAGCCGGGTGTTCAATAAACCTCTATGGGCGTTATCGAATACCGCTCAGCATTCAATGCTAAGCGGCTATCGAAAGTAAACTAGCGAATATCGTGGTAGTCAACGCAGGCTTGTAAGGTATTTTCAATGAGTGAAGCTACGGTCATTGGTCCCACGCCACCCGGAACAGGCGTTATCCAGCCGGCTTTCTCAGAGGCTGTCTGGAACTCAATATCACCGGTTAAACGACCATCAGGTAGTCGATTCATACCAACATCAATGACGATAGCTCCGGGTTTAACCCATTCCCCCGGAATGAATTCAGGCTTCCCTACTGCTACAACTAAAATATCTGCTCTTTTAACGTGTTCAGATAGATCGTTGGTAAAGCGATGACAAACCGTCGTTGTAGCACCTGCCAAAAGGAGTTCCAGGCTCATTGGCCGGCCAACAATGTTAGCTGCACCAACGACAACCGCATTCAACCCATGCAGGTCGACTTTTGTGTGCTCCAGTAAGGTCATAATGCCTTTGGGGGTGCAGGGGCGTAGAGCGGGAATGCGTTGCGATAAACGTCCGACATTAAAAGGGTGGAAGCCATCGACATCTTTATCAGGGCGAATTCGTTCTAATATCGGAGTAGCATCAAGGCCCGCCGGCAGAGGCAGCTGAACTAAGATGCCATCGACAGCAGTGTCGTTGTTTAACTTTTCAATCAGCTCTTCAAGTTCCTGCTGCGTTGTCGTTGCCGGTAAGTCATAGTCAAAGGAGCGAAACCCGACATCTTCACAAGCTCGCCGTTTATTTCCTACATAAACTTCGGAAGCCGCATCGCTCCCAACTAAGACAACCGCCAGGCCTGGTGCTCGTAGCCCGGAGTTAACACGTTCTTTTACTTGCTGTTTGACGGCCTGACGTACAGTGGCTGCAATGGTTTTACCATCGATAATCTGAGCTGGCATAATGACGTTCCCAAAAGTGAGAGAATTCAAGGTGATATATGGGTTCCATTGTAACTTTTTTCTGCCCTGAATGTCACCGGTTGTTGGTTTAGTCGTCAGGTTGACGTAAAAGTAGCCATTCGGCACCGATAACAGAAAAAAAGTTTGACGGGTCAGTCTTCAACAGGTAATATTCGCCCCCGTTGTCAGCCAGCATTTGCTTTTTAAAAGCTGCGTCTGATACGGCTTTCGGAGAAATTCGGCGATTAGCGCAGTTTGGTAGCGCACTTGGTTTGGGTCCAAGGGGTCGCAGGTTCAAATCCTGCATCGCCGACCATTACACTCTTTGACCTTTTTCTTTTCAGCCAGTACTGCTACATTTAAGTCATATATAAATAAAACTTTCACTGTTAACCCGTGGCTGGAGTTATTGTTATGGACTTTAAGAAAAGTTTAAAGAATCCCGCTGAAGCGTTTGATTCCCCGCAAGCTGTGTTTGATCATCCAGACCTTTCAAACCAGCAAAAAATAGAGCTGTTGCAGCAATGGCGTTATGATGAGCTTGAAACGGAAGTTGCCGACCAAGAAAATATGGGTGGCGATAAGCCGGATAAACTGGGCGAAATCAATAATCTACTTCTTGAGCTGGAAGACAAATCTTAAGTATTTTTCTCACCGAATAAAGTGAAGTTTAAAAATTGCCGCTCGGGACTCGACTCCGGGCGGTCTCCTCGCTATAATGCTGCGTCATTTTTAAAGGTCAACGCCGTTGCCGTATCTCATTTTTTATAATGATAAATTGATGCGAGTGACATTCATTGATTGAAACCGAGGTAATGAAGCAATGCAGGTTTCTGTAGAGACAACTCAAGGTTTAGAGCGTCGTGTGACTATTACAGTCCCGGCAGATGCAATTGATAGCGAAGTAACACGCTTATTAAAAGAAGAATATCGCCATCGTCGCGTGAATGGTTTCCGTAAAGGAAAAATTCCGCCAAATGTACTGCAAAAGCTGTTTGGTCGCGAAGCACGTTCACGTGCAGCTTCAAGTGTTATGCAAAGCAAATACTTTGAAGCGGTTATGCAGGAAAAGTTGAACCCTGCTGGTGCACCTGCAATTGAGCCTAAAGTCAATGAACCAGGTAAAGACCTTGAGTTCACTGCAACGTTCGAAGTGTATCCGGAAGTAGAAGTTCAAAATCTGGAAAAAGTGAAAGTTGAGAAGCCAGCTGTTGAAGTTACCGAAAAAGACGTAGACAACATGTTGGAAACGTTGCAAAAGCAGCACGCTGACTGGAAAGAAGTTAAGCGTAAGTCCAAAAAAGGTGACCGTGTCACTATGGATTTTGTTGGCTCTATCGACGGTGAAGAATTTGAAGGC
>NZ_DFTS01000026.1:402-1158 GCF_002383015.1 Idiomarina sp. UBA4206 | reverse complement strand
GACGGTGAAGAATTTGAAGGCGGTAAAGCCGACGATTTCGCTCTGGAATTAGGCGAAGGCCGCATGATTCCGGGCTTTGAAGATCAAATTAAAGGTATTAAAGCGGGTGAAGAAAAGACGATTGAAGTCACTTTCCCGGAAGACTACCACGCTGAAAACCTGAAAGGTAAAGAAGCGCAGTTCGTTGTAACAGCTAAAAAAGTTGAAGCACGTGACTTGCCTGAACTCAATGACGAGTTCGTTGCGTTATTTGGTGTAAAAGAAGGCGGCGTTGAAGCGTTGAAGGAAGAAGTTCGTAAGAATATGGAACGCGAACTGAAAAACGCAGTAAAAGCAAAAGTTAAAGAACAGGTGTTAAAAGGCATTGTTGAAAACAACGATGTTGAATTGCCTAAATCAATGATCGACCAGGAAATTGATCAACTGCGTAAGCAAGCTGCTCAACGTTTTGGTGGTAATGCTGATCAAATGCCTGAATTGCCGGCTGAGTTGTTTGAAGAGCAGGCAAAAGAACGCGTTAAAGTTGGCTTGTTATTGGGCGAAGTTATTCGCAGCAATGAGCTTAAAGCTGACGACGAGAAAGTTGATGAGATCATTGCGACAGCTGCTTCTGCATATGAAGACCCGCAGGAAGTTGTCGAGTACTACAAGTCAAACAACGATATGATGCAGCAAGTTCGCAACTTAGCGTTGGAAGAGCAAGCTATCGAATTTGTGTTGGAAAAAGCTTCTGTGAAAGATAAGAAAGCAAGCTTT
>NZ_DFTS01000026.1:0-204 GCF_002383015.1 Idiomarina sp. UBA4206 | reverse complement strand
GCTCGTATGATTTCATACGAGCCATTTTTATTTCAGGAGCTTTATAACACATGTCGAGCGATATTCAGGATCCAATGGCACAGCTAGTCCCTATGGTTGTCGAACAGACGTCAAAAGGGGAGCGCTCTTACGACATTTATTCACGCCTGTTAAAAGAGCGTGTGATTTTCTGCTGTGGTCAGGTTGAAGACCATATGGCCAACC
>NZ_DFTS01000068.1:22897-23730 GCF_002383015.1 Idiomarina sp. UBA4206 | reverse complement strand
GTGGAACTGAACACCGTAAAACTGACGTTCTTCGTCAGCCATTGCGGCATACGGGCAATAAGAGGTTTTCGCTACGGTGTGGAAGCCTTCCGGAATCATTTCCACTTTGTCACCGTGGCTCATCCAGACATCCAGCAACGGCGCGCCAGACTCAGACACAGCGTCTTCAATGGCTTTAAACAGCGGGCTTTGCTCTACCAGCTCAATTTGTGCGTAACCAAACTCACGCTCCAGCGAGCACTGCACAGAGCCCCCCAGCTGATGGGCCATAGTTTGCATGCCGTAACAAATACCAAATACCGGTACACCAGCATTAAAAACATATTCCGGCGCACGTGGTGAGCCTTCTTCTGCAACGCTTTCCGGGCCACCGGATAAAATAATGCCTTTAGGCGCGAAGTCCCGAATATCGGCTTCATCAACGTCCCATGCCCAAAGCTCACAGTAAACGCCAATTTCGCGAATACGGCGGGCAATCAGCTGCGTGTACTGAGAGCCGAAATCTAAAATCAATATTCGGTGATCGTGGATATCTCTAGTCATTAGTCATCCTGTTACGAGCTACGGTAATTCGGTGCTTCTTTGGTAATGTGCACATCGTGTACGTGTGATTCGCCCATGCCGGCGGCGGTTACTTTCACAAACTGCGGCTTGGTGCGCATATCTTCAATTGTCGGACAACCGGTTAAGCCCATAGCTGAACGCAATCCGCCCATTTGCTGATGGATAATCGCAGAAATAGGTCCTTTATAAGCTATGCGTCCTTCAATACCTTCCGGCACCAACTTGTCAGCTTCATCGCTTTTCTGGAAATAACGGTCAGACGAGCCATT
>NZ_DFTS01000068.1:21460-22807 GCF_002383015.1 Idiomarina sp. UBA4206 | reverse complement strand
AAATAACGGTCAGACGAGCCATTGCGCTGATTCATTGCACCCAGACTGCCCATGCCGCGGTATGATTTGTAATAACGGTCCTGGTAAAGCTCAACTTCACCCGGCGACTCTTCAGTACCAGCCAGCATGCTGCCCACCATAACGCAGTGCGCGCCGGCGGCCAGAGCTTTGACAATGTCTCCTGAGAAACGAATACCACCATCGGCAATAATCGGTACGCCAGAGCCTTTAATGGCATCAACCGCGTCACTAATGGCGCTAATTTGCGGTACACCACAACCGGTAACAATACGTGTGGTACAAATTGAACCCGGGCCAATACCCACTTTCACCGCGTCAACGCCTGCTTCAACCAGCGCCTTAGCGCCTGCGGCCGTTGCTACGTTACCGGCAATAATCTGTAAGTCAGGGTAGTCTTTACGAGTTTTCTTAACCCGATCCAGTACACCCTGCGAATGTCCGTGCGAGGTATCAATAAGCAGTACATCAACGCCCGCTTCAACCAGCAACTGAATACGCTCTTCCGTACCCGCGCCAACACCTACTGCTGCACCTACACGCAGTGAACCCAGTTCGTCTTTACAAGCGTTCGGTTTGTTTTCGGCTTTTTCAAAGTCTTTCAGGGTGATCATACCCTTCAGTTTGTGCGCGTCATCCACAACCAAGATCTTTTCAATGCGGTGTTTGTGCATAAGCTGCAGTATTTCTTCGCTTTCTGCAGTTTCATGCACAGTGACCAGGCGGTCATTACCCGTCATTACGTGGCGGATCTCTTTGCTGTCATCGTCTTCAAAACGTGTGTCACGGCCGGTAACAATACCGACTAAATCGCCATTACCTTCAACCACAGGAAACCCCTGAAAACCATGCTCGGCAGTCAGTTGTTTAATTTCACCAATGGTGGTTGTGGGTTGCACAGTAACCGGGTCAGAGACCATGCCACTTTCGTATTTTTTCACTTTACGAACGTGCGCGGCTTGTTGCTCTGCGGTCATATTCTTGTGGATAAAGCCAAGGCCGCCTTCCTGCGCCAATGCAATAGCCAGTGCCGATTCAGTAACGGTATCCATCGCGGCCGAAACCAGCGGGACATTCAGGGTAATTCCACGCGTTAATTGCGTGCGTAAATCAGCGGTATGGGGGAGAACTTCGGAATGACCGGGAACGAGCAAAACGTCGTCAAAGGTCAAGGCTTCTTGGGCAATTCGCAGCATGTGCAACACTCCGTGACTGGATTCATGTTGCGGGTGGATTTTACCCGTTTTTGCTACCGAGCGCAAGGAAAATTAATGAATGCTTGGGTATGTATTGCGGATCTGGCCGGACGCCGTAAACCCATCCCTGGGG
>NZ_DFTS01000068.1:21104-21316 GCF_002383015.1 Idiomarina sp. UBA4206 | reverse complement strand
CCGTAAACCCATCCCTGGGGGCTTATGTAACGCCATCCATGGCGTTACATACCGGCCTGCTCCGCAATACATACCCTGAATCGCATTCACTAATTCTCCTGCGTTACGGTATCCAGCAAACGCCACCTTTTAACTCTGGCTCAGGCTCTGGTATGTGTTCGCAGGTTGAATAGCCCGTTTTTGCCTCTTCTTTGGCTTTTTCGTTATAGCGT
>NZ_DFTS01000068.1:19546-20988 GCF_002383015.1 Idiomarina sp. UBA4206 | reverse complement strand
CTTTTCGTTATAGCGGTGAATAGCTTCCAGCAGTGCTCTTTCATCCGTCACGGTTTCGCTGCTGTAAACCACATAGCCTTCCGGGCCACCGCAAGCCTTTTTGCCCACAGGCAACACTTTACAGCTTTCAATGCTCTGCGCCGTAGGTGTGCCAATTAAGCTCTTTATGTCGGCCATGGTCACCGGCTCATCCGACGCTGACTGTGCGCTGCTGCAACCGGCTAAAAACAGCGTTGTAATAAAAGCTGCGAATAATTTCATAGACCTCTCCTAGACATTCCTTTGAATTTGTTCAAGCCGCTCTGCTAACCAAACTTTAATAATAGATTGTCTCGTTACACCAATTCGAGCAGCCTCTTCATCTAAAGAGTCTAGCATCCATTCAGGAAAGTCGACATTTACTCGCTTTTGTTTACGCATGGGTCTTTTCGACTTTTCCAGTTCAAGCTCATCAATGACGTCTTCATCCGAGTCAAACTTTTTGTCAAATTCACTCGCTTTCATAAAGCTTCACCTCACTATATCTAGAGCGTCTAACAGAAATAATCCTAATAGCTCTTAAGCGATAAGTAATTACAGCTGACCAGTGCTTTCCTTTATACTTGGCTATAACTAAATAACGTTCTTCATCTTGAGTTTTAGCCGGAATTTCAATTAACTCAGGGTCATTCCAAAGAGATTGAGCAGCGTAAAAATCAATTCCATGCTTTTGCAAGTTTGATAAACTTTTTGCTCCATCAAATTCAAAAGCTAACATCAAATATATACCATATATAAATAAAAATTAAGCTTAAATGGTATTAAAACATCATTATCAAATCATCTGACGAAAGCGTATTTGATGATCAGATATTGCATCAACGGTAGAAACATAAAAATCTTCGATACTGAGTAATATACAGGTTCAGTTACACCCAAAACCAATTAATAACCGATACCAGTTAATTTATATTGATAAACACCAAAAACCACCTATAATCACTTAAATCGGTGAATAAAAGGAGGGTGGTATGCCTAAACGCGTTAAAGCAACGGAAGCGCCTAATGTACCTGCAATTACCTGCCCAGAACTATTAGGTCAGCTTATTAAAGCTAAGCGTACAGGAATGAAGCTTAAACTTCGTGACTGTGCTGCATTGTGCGGCGTTGGCGTCAATACCTTGTCGCGTCTTGAGCGTGGCAACCCCAACACCACTCTGGCCGCAGCCTTTTCTGTGCTACAAGGCCTGGGTATTCAATTAACAGTAAAGTCAGACACTTCAGCCGAGGAGTGGGTGTAAATGCTGCATTCTGTTAATATCCGCTACGGAGAAAAAGTTGTTGGTCATATCGGTCTTAGTGAAGTAACCAAACTTCCGGTTATAGAGTACCAACAACACTGGAAAGGAAACGGCTTCCCTATCTCGCCTTCACTTTCCCTAGAGGGCTCTCATACACCAGCA
>NZ_DFTS01000068.1:11600-19491 GCF_002383015.1 Idiomarina sp. UBA4206 | reverse complement strand
TCTCATACACCAGCTAGTGTCTATAACTACCTGGATAACTTACTCCCCGAAGGAAAAGCCAGGGAGCTACTTGCACAAAACCTTGGCGTCAGCGAAAAGAATGTCTTTGCTCAGGCTTTAGCTCTGGGTCAGGATGTATCCGGAGCCTTTGCATTCACTAATCAGGAAACTCCTACCCAGCCCATATTCCGTGAAGTTCCACACAGCGAACTCATAGAGCGTCTTGAGCAAAAGGAAGACTTTGGACTGCTGCACTGGGACGACAAACCGCGCTTAAGTGTTGCAGGTGTGCAGGACAAACTTAATGTTTATATCAGTCCTGATGGTCAAATGGGTTTTGGCGACGGTACCTTATCATCAACCCACATTCTTAAGTTTGAAAAAGCAAATTTGCCACATTTAGTGCTAAACGAATTCATTTGCATGCAGCTGGCTACGCTTTCGGGCTTGCCAACCGCAGAAACAGAATTTAAACGCTTTGACAAATTTCCCGCTCTTCTGGTCAAGCGCTTTGACAGGCATTACCACACTAACGCGGAAAAAGTCTTGCGGCGTCATGTTATCGACGGATGCCAGGCACTGGATCTTCCACGCGACTATAAATATGAACGCAATTTTGGTGACAGTCGCGACGTAAAACATATTCGCGATGGCGCCAGCCTCACAGGGCTTTTTAGCTTTTGCCAGGCCTCACCCAGCCCGGCTCAAAATACCATGCAACTTTTGCAATGGCAGCTATTTAATCTGATGATCAGTAACTACGACAGCCACGCTAAAAACGTATCATTTTTCTGGGGTCGCAACAGTTGCAGCTTCACGCCAGGCTACGATTTAGTTAACGTCGCCATGTTCCCCCAGTTTAAACAAGCGCTAGCTATGGCAGTAGGTGATGAGTTTGAGCCTGACCATATACACGCCTACCAGCTTGCAGACTTTGCAGAGAGTTGTGGCTTAAAACGCCCACTGGTGATCGAGTCACTGCGTGAATTATCGGCTAAAGTCCTTCATGTAATCAGCACCCAGGACCTGTCAAAAGAGCTTGAGCAACAAAAGCTTATTTCGGCAGAAGAAAAAGACTATATCGCGCAGCTAATTGAACACATCAAAGCTCGCACATTGCATTTACAGAAGTGTGCCAATAATATCGCCGATGTAACCCTGTAGCCTGGCACTTGTGTCAGGTGAGATATCGTACCTGACGTAAACGTCAGGCTACACAACTAAGGTTAGAATTTTTATAACAAAAACCTAACGTAACAAGCATTCAAAATATTCAAAAATTCCTCTGGCATTGGCTAAAACCATCCGCTAAGGTTGAAGGTACCGACACTGCACTTAGGTGTTTTAGAAACAACAACAAGAGGTACAACCATGCGTTTTAAACAGTCTCTTTTAGTCTTAGCAATATCGGGCGCGCTTACGGCGTGCGGCGGAAGCTCAAGCGACTCTCCCAACGACAATACAAGCGGTGGAGGCAACAATACCGACGACGGCACTGCAACCACTACAACAACGGTAGTTAGTGAGGGTGTGATCACAGGTTTTGGCAGTGTGTATGTCAATGGACAACGGTATCGATCAGAAAATGCTGAAATTGCTGTAGGTAACTCCCCTGCGGCAGATGAAGCCCAGTTAAAAGTGGGTATGGTTGTTACCGTTGCTGCTTCTGCGTCAGACGATGGTGAAGACCCGGACGCGCAGCAAATTCGCTACGAGGAACACCTGCAAGGCCCGGTCTCATTCATTGACCGTGAAGCAGAACAAATTGAAGTGCTGGGCCAGACCATTCTCTTTGATGACCTGACCGAGTTTGATGAAACCGATATCGAGACTTTGTCGGTGGGTGATTTCATTGAAGTCAGCGGCTACATCAACGACGAAGGCAGCTTTTACGCGACGCTTGTTGAGCTGGAAACCGAAGAAACTGAAATTAAGTTAAAAGGCGAAATCGCCAATCTGGATACCGATGCTCAAACCTTTTCTTTAGCGGAGCTGACTATCGACTACTCTGCGGCGGAATATGACGACATGACCGCGGACGACCTGGCCGACGGCCTGTTCGTAAAAGTAGAAGGCGATGATTTCGACGGCGACACTCTAACACTCACAGCCAGCAGTATCGAAAACAAAGAAGAAAACGACATAGATAACGACGCCGAAGAAGTCACCATTGCGGGTATCGTTAAAGATTACGACAGTGAAAGCGGCGTATTTAGCGTTAACCGGTACCAGTTCACCCTTAACGAGGACACCGAGTTTGATGACGGCAGTTTAGACACACTTGCCAATGGCGTTATCGTAAAAGTTGAAGGTCGCTTTGAAAGCGAACAATTAATTGCCGAAGAAATTGAGTTCAAGGCCACTGACGCCCGCAGCAAAACCGAAGGCCAGGTGACTGACCTCAACGCCGACAACGAAACCTTTGTTATTGACAACACCACGTTCAGCGTAACACCTGAAACGCAATACGAAGACGAGTCCGGTTTAGACGAACGCAGCTTTACTTTCGATGACATTGCCGTGAACGACTGGCTAAAAGTCATTTCACGTCAGGACGACCAGGGCACTACCATTGCACTTAAGGTAAAACGCATCGACCAGGAAGACCGCGAAGGTGAAGTCAAAGGTCGTGTATCTGATGTCAGCGCAGAAGGTATGACCATAGCGAACGTTGCTGTCGGATTTAACGAGAACACTGAGTTTGAAGGCGAAGACGACAACATCAGCATTGAACGCTTTATCGAACTGGTTCAAAGCAACCCGGCTGTTATCGTTGAAGTCGAAGGCGAATACGACGGCGACACGCTAATTGCCGCAAAAGTGGAAGTTGAAACCGTAGGTGGCCAAGACGGCGACGATGATGACGACGACAACGATGACAGTACCGGCAAAGCTGAGTTTGAAGGCGAAATAGAGTCAATCGAAGGCGATAGTGTTTTCGTCAATGGCAATGAGCTGCGCTTTAGCCAGGACACGGAGTTTGAACTCAACGACGAAGAGGTTGATTTACAAACTTTCTACGATGCTCTTGAAGTGGGCGTTGTTGTAGAAATAGAAGGCGTCTGGGTCGACCAAAGTTACATCAAGGTAACTGAGGCCGAACTTGAAACCAATGACGAGGAATAACATCAACGCGCAATAAAATGCGGGTTTAGGTAATCCTCTTTTTGGTTATACAGCAGCGGGTCGCCGGTAACAGTTGTTACCTGCCCACCCGCTGCACTCAATACCGCATGAGCTGCTCCGGTATCCCACTCACACGTTGGGCCTAAGCGCGGGTAGATATCCGCTTTACCTTCAGCCACCAGGCAAATTTTCAGTGAACTGCCCATAGGCACTATTTCATAAGGCTTGCCTAACGCATCCAGCCAGTCGATGGTTTCCTGCGAAGGGTGAGAGCGAGAGCCCACAACACGCAAAGTATCCGGCTCTTTCGTTGCTACCGAAACGGCTTTGCCGTTTAAAAAGGCGCCACGGTCACGCTCACCAGTGTACATGGCATCCAGTACCGGAGCGTAAACCACACCCATAATAGGTACACCCTTTTCAATTAAGGCAATGGTTACCGTGAACTCGCCATTGCGCTTAATAAACTCTTTCGTGCCATCTAACGGATCAACCAACCAATAACGACACCAATGCTTACGCTGCTCCCAGCTAATGTCTGACGACTCTTCCGAAATAATCGGGTACTGAGTATCAAGCTTACGCAGGCCATCACAAATCACATTGTGTGCAGCTAAGTCCGCTTTAGTCAGCGGGCTGTCGTCGCCTTTCTTCTTCACATCAAAGTCGTCACTTTGGTAAATGTCCATAATGGCCGCGCCAGCGTCACGGGCTATGCTCTCTATATTACTTTTGACGTTATTAGCTGCCATAAGTGAATCCGTTTAAAAATAATCGAAAATTGTACCTTAAAACACATAAAAAAACCGCACCCAACAAAAGCCGGATGCGGTTTTCATCACTACAACAAAAATTAACGCTTAATAACGTGTAACTCGTTACGAGGTTCAATAACCTCAATACGGGCAGCACGAACTAAGTCGCTTCCACGCAGTTGTTTAACCAGCTCATTCAGGTCAGTACCTTCTGGTGCTTTTAATAAGCCCAGACCAGCACGCGAATCTTCGCTGACAATATCCAGTCCAAATTCTTGTGCAATGGCAGCTAAACCTTGCTCGCCGGCTAACACAGTAATGTTTCCACTAATGGTAGCTACATTACGTGTTACTTCGTTATACACTTCAACACCAGCAGTTAACTTAGGTGCTTTTACATCAGAGCTCTTTTCCATCATGCGGTAAGTTCCGAACGCACGTGCGTCAGATACCGTTGCCGGAAGTTCTGCTTTAGCGACACTTTTCTGGCTGTCATTGGTCAGGCGGTCATCAACAGCCTGATCCTGAGCGACAACAGAGCCTGTCATCAATAAACCGGATGCAGCTAAAGCCATCATTGTTAATTTCATAACTTCTTCTCCTTTGCCTTGTTATTAATGACCAAACAGACGGACATTAACCTGATCAACAAGGCTGTTTTCCGTATTATTCACGTACGTACCACGGTCTTGACCATTCGTATCAACCACACGAACTGTCCAGGTTCCGGCCGAAGATTCGCCTAAAAACGCGTTAGTCAGTAACGGGCTGCTTGGGTGATAAATATGATCTAAATCACCACCTAATGAGCCTATACCAAAGTACGCACCTAACGACGTACGTGAGGTAGCAATTACCGATTTAGTACCAGCAGGAGATGTCACTTCAATAGCAATGTCCGAGCCTGCGGTTGTACCAGAAATGTTACCCATGTACGCATCAGCCATTGCCGTGTTGCGCACGGACAGACCAAACTGCATACCTTCAATGGTCACGTCTTCTTCAACAGTAATTTCAATTGAAGCGCCGTCAGCATTGTTATCTGGAACTGCAACCGGTGTGTCTAATACGGTTTCTAACCATTCAGTTTCAACTAACTCTGGTAATTCGACCGAATCAGCCATCGCAAGTTCAACTGCGGCACCTGCGTTAGGGCGACCAAAACCGTATAAGTTGTTAAAGCTGAAGCCAGCTGCGTTCTCAACCCAACCGTGGTGCGCAACGAAAGTACCGTCGCCAACAGTCAGTTCAATTGGTGCATCATCGGCATCAACCTGAGTCGCAGTTGCAGCCAGAATGTGACGAATTTCGCGCCAGCTTAATTCTGGGTTAGCTTCTGCAATCAAGTTAACCACACCAGAGGTGTTCGGTGCAGCAGACGAGGTACCGTTAAAGGTATTGGTATAGTTACAGCTTAAGTTGCTGTCGTTGTACTCACCCATTGGGTTATTGAACGGGTAAACACGTTCGTGGAAATTATCAATACCCAGACTCGCAAGGAATGAACCGTTAGTCGCCATGAAGTTATCGTAAGCAGGCCAACCGGCATAACCACGAGTACAAGTTGTCTGGTCGGTGGTTACCATTGCAGGCTCTGTGTCACCATATTCACCGGCTGGTGCCGAAACGAACAAGTTAGAGCCAGCTGTTGAATAACTGGTGTGGTTACCGTCTGAGTTTACTGCACCAATTGAAAGAGTATAGAAACTCGCATTGCTTGAGTCCCAGTTACCGTCAAAACAACTGAATACACGGCTTGCACCTTCAACTATGCCTGCTTGCTGTGCGTTACACATTTGTGAAGCTTCAGGCCAGTTGCCAGAGCTGACAAATGAGTTACCGGCTGACTTAATGTTCAGTGCGCCCAGACCATGACGTAATTCTTTGGTCGGGTAACTAACAATCGTTTCGTCAATTTCATCAGTCGCAAAAATAACAGGGGCCGTTGAACCGTAACTACGGTTAAAAGTCACAACGTTATCGTTTACGCCAATACCAGAGCCCGCCATACCGTGAGCCATCATCATGTTGCGATCGGTCTGGGTATTTGAGCCACCTAAATAGTTCATACCAATCAGGCTTGCGTTAGGAGAAACACCGCGCCCACCTAAACCGTTCCAGCCTTTAGCTGCAATCAAACCTGAAACTGACGTTCCGTGGTCGCCGCCGTCGCCTAATACGGTTGGGTCAGTGCGGTCTCTCGCCCCATCAATAAAGTTAATTGAACGACCTGGTAGTACGTTCATTTGTAAATCTTCATGGTCAACAGCTAAACCTTGGTCAACCACGACAGAAATAGAACCTTCACCGGTAATACCGTGTTGGTATGCACCAGCAACATTTAAGTCTTCACCCGGAACCAGAATGCTTTCGTCAAAAAAGTAAACCGCTTCCGCTTGCTCTTCAGTCCAGCCCTGAGCAATGCGCAGTTCACGCCATGCTTCAAACACTGAGTCAGCCATGGCAAAACCCGTTTGGCCGGTGTTGCGCAAGTGCCACTGTTGGTCAGCCAGTGGGTCACCTTTTACATTTTCAACAGTGACCTGTGTTGAACTCGTTAACTCACCGTCGCTCACGTCAATGTTAATAACAGCCGCTTCTGCACGAACAGGAGTGTAAACAAAGCTGCCATCGCTGTTAATTTCAACAGAACCCGGAGGGGTGTCCTCGCCTTCAGGCGTTTGCACACTGGCAGAGTATGTTACTTCATCACCGTTTGGATCAGTTGCCGTTACTTGTCCCTGAACTGGCATCCACTGCATGCCTTCAGCGGCAACTTCAGCTGATGACACTGTCGGCGCGTAGTTGTCATCACTACCGCCACAGGCCGCAAGACCCATTACAACAGCAACCGACAATGCCGCTAATTTGAATTGTTGTTTTGGCATTTTTACCTCTTAATTGTGTTTCCCTGAATAGGAACAACACTATAGCGCCAGTGTTAAGATTATGTAAACCCAAAGTGTAACAATTTGTTAACAGGGAGAAGGGAGGGAAAGGTACAGCCTGACGTTATTACGCCAGAAAAAGTCCTGTAGCCTGACGTTATTTACGTCAGGTGAGATGTCGAAACTGTCACCAAAGTAAATTATTTATGTTTGGGTTGTTATCGGAGAGATCGCACCTGATGCAATAGCATCAGGCTACGTGCTGTCACATCAGGCTACGTCATTACATCGTCATCCGTTTTATAACGGCATCAGTACTTTCATCAAAGGACTCATCGCTGTCGCCGTCCAGAACTTTCAGCACATCCATTGCTATTTTCTTGCCTTTCTCAACACCCGGCTGGTCGAAGCTGTTTAAGCCCCAAATAACGCCCTGAGTAAAAACTTTGTGCTCATAAGCGGCTATCAACGCACCGAAGCTTTCGGGGGTCAGTTCATCCATTATCAGTAAGTTCGATGGGTGTCCGCCGGGGTAGTTATCACGCGGTGACTCGGCGTTCTGACTGCCTTCCCACATCAGGCGTCGGTGCGCTAAACAATTAGCAACAGCCAAACGCTGCTGCGACGCCAGGCCTTCCTGAACTACTGGCTCGAACCCTGGGGCTGCGCGTTTTAAGACCGCCACAAAGTCTGCGGCAAACTCGTCATAGCCCTGGTGCAAATGCTGGAAAAAAGCATGTTGCCCGTTAGGCCCAAAACCGCCCCAAATGATAGGGCCGGTTGGGTAGTCGATAGCTTTATTATCTGCGGTTGCCTGTTTACCATTACTTTCCATGTCTAGCTGCTGCAAATAGTTCGGTAACATACGCAAGCGACCGTCGTACGGTAGAATAGCCAGATTATTAATGCCTAACTCTTCACGGTTATACGCTCCGTAAAGCGCTAATAATATGGGCAAGTTGTCTTCTTCTGGCGCCGTAAAGAAATGCTCATCCATGGCTTTGGCGCCTTCCAGCATACGTTCAAAGGCACGAACGCCGGTGGTTAAAGCAATGCTCAAGCCAATAGCCGACCATAACGAAAAGCGGCCGCCCACCCCTTCACCAAAGGTAAACTGCTGCG
>NZ_DFTS01000068.1:11264-11443 GCF_002383015.1 Idiomarina sp. UBA4206 | reverse complement strand
GTCATTGCCTGGGCGTTCGCCGACACACCTATTACGTGCTTATCCAGCCACTGCTCCTGGGTTAATGCAGGCTCTATCCAACAGCGCACCGTGTCTACGTTTGCTAAGGTATCAATAGTGCCAAATGACTTGGATGAAATAATAAATAAGGTGGTTTCGGGGTCAACAATAGGTAACAA
>NZ_DFTS01000068.1:8307-11131 GCF_002383015.1 Idiomarina sp. UBA4206 | reverse complement strand
AACACCGCATAAAGCTGTCCGCCATCCATCGACGAAACAAAGTGAACTTGTAGGTCATGCAAAACCGCATCGTCAGCAAACTCTTTTAACGCAAACGCGCCCATTTGCGGGCCCAAGTCAGAGCCACCTACACCAATATTGACCACATCGGTAATAGGCTTGCCGGTCGACCCTAGCCAGCGGCCAGAGCGCAGCTTCTGAACCACCTCAACAAAGCGGGTTTTACGGTTCGTCTGCTTAGCTACCGCGTGAATAGAGCGGCTTAACGTGTGGGTTACCGGGCGGTTTTCACTGACATTCAGATACTCACCACGGCTAAGCTGCTGGCGAGCGTCATTAAATGACTCAGGTAAGCGTTTGCTTGCCTGCTCTGTTAATTCATTTACTGACAGCTTCTGGTAGCTGGTATCCAGTGCCAGATAAGGTCCGTTTTTTATCATCAGTTATTTCCGTTTTTTATTTCCTTGTAGCCTGACGTTATTACGTCAGGTACGGTGCTGTAAATATCGCCACTGCCTAATTATTTAAACATTGGTTAATACGGTTAGATCGCACCTGATGCAATAGCATCAGGCTACGACTGGGCGCATTAGGCTACGGCTAGGCGCATCAATCACGTGCAATGTCTCTGGGGCAAAACTATATCAGGAACTCGGTGCTTAGTGCCAAAGTTTCTGATATAGTTGCGGCATTTCTAAATTAGCAAAAGACATTAAAACACAGCCCATGCTCGGATTAAGAAAAGTATCCCAAATCCACGTTTACTGCCCCAAAGAGGCAGAAGCACTTATTTCAGACATTCTTGATCATCATAATATCAGCTTTGTGTTAAATGAGTTTAATTTGCAGGCTGGCGTTCCCAAAGTCGTTTGTCATTACCGTTCGTACGAGCTTACCGACGAGCAACAGGACTTCCTAATTTCAGCGACAGAAATGGGAGCATGGGTAGAGCCTCTGGTTAATTATCTGGATCGCCGAATTTGTTACACCGAAACACGGTTACTGGATGCGAATTATTTTCTGCAACAAAAAGCCTTTTCGATACTGTCCAACAGTCGCAACAAGTTCTGGAAACGGTCGTTAGACCTCATGGCATCAGTAATGGGCTTAACTGTATTAAGCCCATTACTGCTATTAACCGCCATCGCGATTAAACTGGAATCTAAAGGCCCCGTTTTTTATAAACAGTTTAGAGTCGGCTTATACAATAACGAGTTTAAAGTCATTAAATTCCGCTCTATGCGTAATGATGCAGAAAAAGATGGGGCGCAATGGGCTCAGAAAAATGATTGCCGAGTTACAAAAGTCGGTAAGTTTATCCGAAAAACACGTATCGATGAACTACCACAGCTTATCAATGTATTAAGAGGGGAAATGTCAATTATAGGCCCACGGCCGGAACGCGAGGTCTTTATTGAAGAGCTAGAGAAAGAAATTCCCTACTACCGCTTCCGTCATGCGGTTAAACCCGGCATTACGGGCTTAGCACAGGTAAGGTATCCTTACGGAGCGTCGGTAGAAGACGCTATGTGGAAGCACAAATACGATATTTTTTATATCAAGCACCACAACTTTTGGGCTGATATAAAAATTATTTTACTGACTATAAAAACCGTATTTTTTGCCAGGGGCCAATAACCCCTGGCTAATTTTCTTAATCACTACCTTACTTAAACCCTTCCGGGTTCTTTGACTGCCAACGCCAAGTATCGCGAAGCATTTCTTCTAAGCTAAACCTAGCCTTCCAGCCCAAGACTTCCGCCGCTTTACTTGGGTCAGCAAAGCAAGTCGCTATATCCCCTGAACGGCGAGGGGCAATTTCGTAAGGAACAGACTTTTCAGACACTTTCTCAAAGGTTTTTATCATATCAAGTACTGAGTACCCTTTCCCGGTACCTAAATTAAACGTATGAACACCTGCGGTACGTTTAATCACTTCCCAGGCATCAGCATGGCCTTCCACTAAATCCATAACATGAATGTAGTCACGAACCCCGGTACCATCGGGCGTGTCATAATCATCGCCAAACACTTTAAGTACCGGCAACTTACCGACAGCAACTTGCGAAATATAAGGCACTAAGTTATTAGGGACCCCATTAGGGTCTTCCCCGATCATGCCACTTTCATGAGCACCCACTGGATTAAAATAGCGCAATACGGCAAAAGCCCAACGACTATCCAGTGCAGAAATATCGTTCAGGATATTCTCGATAACCAACTTAGACTCACCATAAGGGTTGGTTGTTTGAGTACGTGCACATTCAGTTATCGGCACTACTTCAGGATCACCGTATACCGTTGCCGACGAGCTGAATATCAAACGAAAAACTTCGTGTTGTTTCATGACATGCAATAACGCCAACGTGCCGCCCACGTTATTGTGATAATAGTCCACAGGCTTGGTGATAGACTCCCCAACCGCCTTCCACCCCGCAAAGTGAAAAACAACATCAATAGCATGTGCCGAGAAAATCTCACTCAGTAAGGCTTCATTTAAAATGCTGCCTTTGAAAAAAGACACCGACTTACCCGTCAGTTTTTCAACCCGCTTAATTGACTCTTCACAAGCGTTCGACAAGTCGTCAATAACTACGACGTTCCAACCTCTTTCTAATAACAGTAAAACGGCGTGCGAACCAATATAACCAGCCCCACCTGTTACTAATGCTGTTGCCATTCAAGATATCCTTTCTAATTAAATTTCTATGCTACCTGTTATAAAACGGCGCTCTGTTATCCGTATAGTCATACAAACGGGCGCGACGTTGCAACTGTTGTCCACCGTTTCGTGACAATGGTACCCAGGTAAAGCCAACGCGCT
>NZ_DFTS01000068.1:0-8116 GCF_002383015.1 Idiomarina sp. UBA4206 | reverse complement strand
TAAAGCCAACGCGCTCACGGGTCGGACGCACGCTCATTAAGTCAAAGGGTATGCTAATAAAGAAGCCTTTGGTAAAGCTTCCTTCACCATACTCTTCCGATGACACATCCGTAAAGGCCGCATAAGCACCGGCAACCACACCGCTGTCAAAGCGTTTTTGCATGGTCACTTGTACGCCTTTGTCTTTCGCCAGGAACTGGCCAAAGTCTAACTGCAATAACGAATCAGACAACCATGGCATTTGATAATAAACACTGGCAAAGCCGGTGGTCACTTCGTAGTCTAAGAAACCACTGCCTCCTTCAAAGTCACGTTTACGAACCCGGTTTACATTCAGACCAAACGCCCAACGGCTGTCCACCTGTTTATACAGTACTTCCGCGCCTAAACCACCGTACATGCGCTCTAAATAGCCCGCATAAGCCATGGCGAACCAGTCCTGACCTAAGCGTTGATGGTAAGTCACTTGTGCTGAGTCTAGCCAAATATCGTTTTGCACGTATTTACGAATGTCGGTACGTACCGGCGGCAAAGCATCCTGTCCGCCACCTAAGAACAAGAAGTCGTCATAGTTAGTCGCTATGTTAAAGCCTACTTCACCAAACAACTCAACATTGTCACTCAACCAACGACGCCCAAAAGCATAAACACCCAGCTGATAGGTATAGAAAGTCTCAGGGTTACCAAAGCTTTGGTCGAGGAACGGCTTCAGGCCGTAACGGTTAGTGAACTTGTTCTCTGGGTTAAGTTTCCAGCTGTCATCGCCACGCTCAGGCATATCCGGCGACTCTAGCCGAACAAACAAGTCGTCCAGTTCGTCCACATCTTTACCCGGGTCACGGTTTAAAACGCGATCTTTAAATTTGCCTGCGTCAATTTTGGTATTCACGTTCGGATCAAACAGCGCCATATCGACCATATTGTAGGTTTTTACACTGTCCGGTAATTCCGCCGCCATAACACGAGCCGCCCGATCATAAGCTTCTTCACTATCACGGTAACGGAAGTGATACCCGTACATCGTCACTTCATCGTCTTCCGCCGCAAAGCGCGCTCCGCTAAACGCCATTTGTTCACGCATAGTGCGGTTCATTCCAGCCCAATCCACTTCGGCCAGCGACTCTTTACGCTTTTCTTCAGTAGGTACCACCTTGTCCGGCGTCACCTTTATCTGATTCAAGGTACTGAAGTTGGTGCGCAGGCTAAAGTTGAACATAAGCGTATTGCCGCGCTCGTAACTCAGTTGCACATCGAAGTAATCAGAAACCTGATAATTGGCACCAAAGTTCCAGCGGCTGTCTTGTTTTATAGGCACGCCAGCACGCTCGGTCGAGTAGTCGTTAGCGTCGTACTCTGCTTTCAGGCTCAGCGGCTCCCACGGAGTTTGATACTCTAGGCCACCGAATACGGCCATAGGGCCGGTAAACCAGCGATCTGCATCTAAGGTTCCTCCATTACCACCAACCCCGGTTTCACGATCGCAAAACTCCTTTGAAAGTTCACAGAATGGATTAGATACATCGTCATGGGTGCCCATACGCCCAAAGCCTAAACCTAAGCTGATATCCACCGGACCGAAACGTTTATTCGCCACCACGTATTCGGCATCACACAAGCCGGTGCCGGCTAAGTCACGGAAACCAAGGCTGACTTCCGGCAACCAGTAGCTTTCATTCCATAAGCGCGCCTTTATATCGAAACCTTTGTCCGCATAAATGTTATCACCACTAAAGTCAGGCACACTGCTGTATAAACGGTTTGGTATCTCTGTATAAAACGCCGTAGTTTCCAACCAAGGCAACAACTGCAAGCTAACCGTGTAACGAAGGTACTCGTCCATATCGGTATAGCTAAGCGCAAACGCTCCTTCCTCCATCATACGAGCCGTCGGGTTCTGCAATAACCCTACCGAACCATAGTCGTTATAACTAGGGGACAAGTCACGGCGCGACCAATGCCACTCTGAGGTGGGCGCTGCATTCACCTGATACACAGGCGCGTTAGTTGCTGAGCGAACCGATGTATCTGACACAAAATGCTTCAACAAACCCCGAATGTCGTCATTCAAGGACTTATATTTTGGCGGTAGCTGATTCGGCTCAAAGCCTAGCCAAAGAATATTGCCCGGCATAAGCTCGGTGTCACTTTGTTTGTAGTAAGCCCAGTTAGCTGGTTGCTCATCATCAACGGACACTACCGTCGCGATATTTTTGTTGTGTCCGTCAAGCAAGTCAGACTGCTCTTCAATACTATTCAGCCAATTCGCGACTGTCTTCCCTGTATAAAATTCGTATTTGCCCGGTTTACTGACTAAGCCATACACATAAATATGCTTTGGCCGCTCAGGCAAAACAAGAGAGTAACTTCCCTCTGGTAACAGTGGGTTGTCCGCTAAATTTTGACGCGCTTGCTCAATGCTTATGTGGCCCCAGTATTGTTGTCCCAGCTGCCAGCCTTTAATTTGCCCTTGCAGTATAAGCGCGGCATCGGCTTTGTCGGTTTCACGGCGGCCGCGCCAATAAGCTTCCAGTTCAGCCAGCTGCAAAAGCATATTTTGTTTCTTACGTTCTAATTCGGCAGCCTCATCGGTTTTAACCAGACGTACAGCCGGCCAATATACGTCCGCCAGAAGGCCTTGCTTCTCAATGGCATTCAATGCCTGCTTTAGTCGAACCGGCCCCTCAAATTGCACCTGTTTGGTTTCTGCGTTTGCCACGTCTGATTCCGCCAAAACGGCCATAGCGAATAAAGCAATAAGAATACGTTTCATAACATCACTCATTGGGCTGACTCTGAGTTATTAGTGCGACCTATCCAGGTGACCTGGGTAAGATTTAATAGCGGCTTATTGGGAATAATGCGTTGCTCGCTTTTTATAACATGACCGTCCGGCTCCACCCAGAACCGATTTACAAAGCGCTCGCCGGTTAGCAGAAACTTACCCGCTTCTTCTACCAAAGTTGCCATTGCCGGGCCATAAGGCATATCCAACTGCTCACGCTGCTTCACCGTGAAAGTCGACTGCACGTTTCGGCTAACACGAGTGCCGTCGTCGAACTGGTAGTCATAAGCGCGCTGCCAGGTGTTATTACAAGACTGAGGGGCTGTTACAATGCAGCGCAATGGGTCATTCTTTAAATTCGAAACGCTCAACAGGTTATCGTCCAGGCTTTGGGTGCGTGTAACGCGCCCATTCTCAAGAACGAAGGTCTCTTTCTCGGCAGTAATAAAATGGTACTTATTCGGTTTATTAACAAAGCCTAAAACAATCAGGCTTCGGCCTTTTCCCTGCCACTGAGCATACAAAGAGGTGTAAGGAAAGTTATCTATTTCCTCAGCGCTTAGCTCTGCATCTTCAGTGTCTTTAAACGCATATTCAACCGTTTCACGAACTTCGTCCGTGACGGCTGTACAGCCCGCTAAAATAAGTAAGAAACCAGCAAAGAGTCCGTTCCGAATCATAAGAAGTCTCACAAGTTAAGCTATCACGCATAAAAAAATACCGCCAAACGGCGGTATTTTATCACAGCTCTTTTAAAGTGTTCACTGCGAAGCGCTTCGCAACCAACACAATAAGCTATTACTGAGCTGGAATAGTAATAGTGTAGGTGTTAGTACCTGTACCAGTTACAGTCACGATTGGATCCGGATCTGTTGGTTCTTCAGGGTTGTCGTCAACTACTGGGTTTGATGAGCTGTCAGAAACAACTGCTACAGTTGCTGCTGCTGCAACACCTGCAAATACTAATGCCTGAGTTGACATGCCACCGATGCCAGCGCCTGATGCGCTTTCACCAGCGGTACCTTCTTGAGCCATTGCTGGTGCGGTCGCTAAACCCAACGCAGCAATAACTGATAATGCTAAAGTTTTCATAAAAATAACCTCACTCCCGAGATATTGATACATGTATCGCTGTAGACTGAAAACACTCCAGTTAACAGCAACTTTCATAGTATGTTTATACGCTGCTAAATGCAAACTGGATTTCTAAATTTACACACACTATTTTGTTAAATACTGTTAATAGCAGCAACCGCAACAGCCGTATTATACAAAATGGTGGTAACCTGTGACCAAAGCTCAAGATCTTCTGTGTAAGTTGTGTCCATAGGAACGATTATCGTATCCCCAGGACCTAACTTGCTTTCATTATTAAAGCTGAACCAGCTGCTACCACCTTTATGAAGCTCAATAGAGCCATCAGCTTTTACTATATAAATACGTTCTTCGTCTGCTTTTTCTCTTGTCCCACCACTACGAGCTATATATTCGCTCACACTCAGCTCAGGGTCAAAGCGATAAGACGTGGACATCTGAACTTCACCCATAATACTGATAGAGTCACTCATCGACGGTACGTGCAGTGTATCTCCATCTTTTAACTGGATGTCATTGGCACCATTAGCACTCAAAAGCTTAGGTAAATCCATAATCAAACGACCCACCGGCTCAGCCGACAGTAAATCCGCTAACAAGGTACGCATCTCACTGTAGGAGACCATGCTATCGCCAGTACCTGTCATCATATTACCGGCTATTTCTTTTTGCAGCTCTTGAGCAAGGGCTTGCTTACGCTCACGCTCCCTTTCACGAATTTCCTGGCGAGTAAAAACCGCCCCCTCAATAAACGCATGATCAGTGAACCCACCAGCGCGTTCTATTAATTGAGTAAGCGTCTCTCCTCTTTTAATTGCGTAGGTTCCCGGAAAACGAACTTCTCCACGAAGCGTCACTTCATAAGTACTTTGCCATTCAGGAATACTTAATACATTTAAACGGTCGCGCCCTTGAACAGGAATGTCAGCCTGACCGGAAAGAACATCCTTAAGCGAGACAGTCAAATATTCTGTCTGACCTGAGTCCTCGCCAAACCTGAACCGCGTTATCTCCGCACGCTTTAAGTAAGCGGAATCTTTAACACCGCCGGCGGCTTCGACTAAGCGACTCGCTGTTGCATTTTCCACTAACGGATAAACACCTGGATGATTCACTTCACCAGCCACATAAACTAACGGAGCAGTCCCCGCAGTCGAACGCTCCTGTTTTATCCTCAGCATAATAGGTTCTAACAATTTATCCCGAGAGTACTGAGCCAGCTTCTCTTCAGCAATCGTATCGTCATCTGCGTCGGGAGTACCAAACAACCGAGTTGCACTAGCGAGCTCTTGTGTACTTTCCTCAGTCGTTTTAACACCCTTTTCCTTAACTAAGTCTCTCAGAAACGCTTGACGGTATTCATTCAGAAGCTTTTCGCGCTCTTCTGCCTGGCGCTCTTGCTCTGTCAGCGTAAATCGAGACAGCTGCTGCTGTTCTTCTGCTTTCGTTTGGTAGCGGCTAAAAATAACAATTTGGTCACGCTCTTGCAGTTGTAAGTTCTCACCTTCAACGCCAGAAATAGCCTCTGCCACATTAAATTGATACAAGCTCAAGTCACGTTTCGCACCAGTTTCACGCACGACAAGACCATAGCCTAAATCAGCTTGCTCTAATAAGTCCTGACGGCTGTCAAGCAAAATATCGTTAATGCGAATGCCCGGCTTCCACTCATAATGCCCCGGGCGAGTCACCGCACCCACTAACAATAGGCTATTGTTAAGCGACTCTGACACCTGGCGAAGCGTTAATACATCACCGCCTTTCAGCGCTTTGCCCAACTCAGCATTTGAGGTTAAGTCAACCGTACTAATAACCCGCTGGCCTCGAACAATACGCTCGAGCTGTGCCGACGCTAAGTAAGCGTCGTCTTCACTACCACCAGCAAAATGTAATGCGTCTTCTAAAGTTTCATCGCCTTTTAGCTCATATAAAGCCGGACGTTTAACCTGACCTTTAACGGTCACCATGTCGCCGCGCGCAGGAATGAAAACAACATCACCACTTTGCAAAATGCGGTCGTCAGACGCGTCGCCTTTTAATAGCAAGTCGTACAAGTCAAAGTCTGCAATAACCTCGCCAGCACGCATTAAACGAATTGAACGCAGTGACGCAATGTCCGACACACCGCCGGCAACATACAGCGCCTGGCTAATGGTCGACAGCGAGCTTACCGTGTAGGAGCCCGGCTTGTAGGCTTCACCGGCAATAAACACTTGAATGGAACGCAATTCGCCCATAGAAACAGCGGCCTTGAAGCCTATAAGACGCTGCTTTACCTGATTCTGAATAAGATCCTGCATTAAGGTGTAGCTTAAACCGGCAACCGTCAGCTCACCCAGGTCAGGAATAACCACTTTACCTTCTCGGTCAATGGTTAAGTCGTAGGTGCGGTTTTCTTTACCAAAAAGCTGAACTTTAATGGTGTCGCCAACGCCCATAATGTAACTGGAAGGCACTGGTGCATAAGAGGTGGGTGCAAACGTTTTTGGCTCGCCGGAAAACAAGTCATAGCCGAATGCTTTTAACTCATCGTCGTCTCGAGTGAACTGTGCTTCTAAGTCTTCCGGAATTATAGGGTCGCCATTTTTATCAAAATGAGTACCTCGTGGGAAAACGACATCTTCTTGTTGCTGGCTCTTACTGCTTGAACTTGAAGAAGAGCCGTTTAACTGATCCAACATGCTGGGGTCAATACCAAACTGTCTGGCAAGGGCTTCCTGCTGGGCACGAGGCAGTTTTTTTAACTGCTCAATTTGAGCTTGGCTCGGCATAGACTGCGCATTAACTGTGGCTGAGCTTCCCACAGCGACAACAGCTACTAAGAGTATTAGACTCGACAAGAACGATTTCCAAGAAACCAATGCACTTCCCCTTTCTTTTTTATGCTTGTTTTTCTCTCAAATAATCGCCGCATTTTATAAGCTAAAATACAAAAAAGCTACGGCTGTGTTAGTTAAAATCATATTCTATTTTTGAGCTTGCGTTACAAAAGACATTATGATTAATTGCATATCCGCAGTTCAATAAAAAAGGATATTTTCATGCAAGGGATTAATGCCTACATTAAAGCTAACATCAGTGAGCTGGTCGACAACGAAAAACTTTGCTACGTTTCGCCGAATATTGACCCTAAGAAACTCAAAAACGCTATCAACGCTTTCAATTATGACGGTAATGAAGAAAGCATCCTCGCCATTATCGACACGAGTTTAATGAAAACCGCTAAAGAAGGCGCTCTTATCACCGGTCAACAATTAATTTGGAAGGATTGGGGCAAAGTCACCAATATTGAATTAGCAGACATACAGTTGGCTGAGAGTATTCTTAAAGAAACTAAAAACGATAAGGGTAAAGTTAAAACCGAAGACGCTGTTCGGGTTACTTGCGAGGCAGAAGCCGTTGACCTTGTTGGTTCATCAACAATGATCGACTACGACAAGCTTGCTCAGTTTTTAAATACCATCGCGAACGACTTTGACAGTTATGAAGAGCAAGCACAAATGCTCCCCATTGCCGACTTGGATGAAAAGCTCAAGCTCGCTTACCTAAAAATCATTGTAAACATGGCGTTCGATGACGACGGCGAAGTAGATGATAACGAGTTCACACAGCTTCTAGAGCTTATGTCGCGACTCAAAATTAGCCATGAAGGCCGAATGGCTTTACGAGAATATATGGCCGACCCGAATGTTCTAACACCTGAGTCCGAGCTCATAAAGGTTATCGATGAACTCTCACCTGACGGCATGCGCGAGTCTATTCATATATCCATAGCGAAAGATCTTATCCACATCCATTCCGCTCTCACCGATACCATTACCGGCGACTTTGACTATCTCAACAAAGTACGAAGTGCCCTGACCGTGGGTGACGACGAAATAGAGCTTGCTGTTGACGCCATCAAAAATGATAAAAAAATTCTGGATAGAGAATACACAGACGATCAAATAACAGCCAGCATTAAAGATCTCAGTGCGAAAGCCGCTGCCGTCGGTGTGCCCTTGGGGGCAGTTTATTTATCCGGCTCAGTTGTCGGTATATCGGCAGCCGGCATGACCTCAGGGTTAGCGACGCTCGGTTTCGGTGGTGCATTGGGTCTATCCAGCATGGCAACCGACATTGGCGCCGCTGTTATTCTTGGCGTTGTTGCTTATCGGGGCGTAAAAAAATTCACTCAGTCCGCCACAGAGGAAGGCGATAAGCGCAGAGAATTGATGTGACCTCTCCCCCAAAAATAGG
>NZ_DFTS01000041.1:61146-61381 GCF_002383015.1 Idiomarina sp. UBA4206 | reverse complement strand
CGGATTAAAGTTGGTTGCAAATGCCTGACCGTGGTCACCACCGTTACAGTCAACAATGTCCAGGTAATGGACTTCATCAAAGTAATGCTTAGCGGCATAGGCGGTAAAGACGTTGGTTACGCCCGGATCAAACCCGGCTCCTAATAACGCCATTAAGCCTTTTTCTTTGAAGCGCTCTTGATAAGCCCACTGCCATGAGTATTCAAATTTGGCTTCGTCTTTTGGTTCGTAGCGC
>NZ_DFTS01000041.1:50693-61006 GCF_002383015.1 Idiomarina sp. UBA4206 | reverse complement strand
GTCTTTTGGTTCGTAGTTTGCGGTATCAAGGTAGTGCACGCCGGTTTCCAGACAAGCGTCCATGATAGGTAAGTCCTGATACGGAAGTGCGACGTTGATAACCAGTGACGGGTTAATGCCACGGATGAGCTCAGCCACTTCTGCTGAATCATCGGCATCTACCTGATACACACCAACAACGCGGTCTTTACCCGCTTTTTCCTGCAACGCCTGACATTTTGACAGGGTACGGCTGGCCAGGTGAATCTCAGAGAATACTTCCGGCAGGCCCGCACATTTTTGTACGACTACGCCAGCAACACCGCCGGCACCAATAATTAGAACTTTAGACATGAATGCTATCCTTCACAGAAATCTTTTAACTAATAAAGTTGCTGCGAAAGATAGCATATTTTTATGGAATCATCATTCAGAAGCGTTGCTTTGTGCTGCCTCGGAATCCATACCTAAATGCTTATGTAAAAATGCCCAGTTTTCGGCATGTTCTTCAATACGCATCCAGGTTGGTGTACCGGCACCGTGTCCGGCGCGGGTTTCTACGTTTAATAATATTGGGTTGTCGCAGCTTTGGTCTCGCTGCAGTGCTGCTGCAAATTTATAACTGTGCCAGGGGACAACTCGGTTGTCGTGATCACCCGTAGTAATAAGGGTTGGCGGATAACAGGTACCACCCTCTGTATTGTGAACAGGGGAGTACCCGTACAATGTTTTGAAGTCTTCCTCGTTTTCGCTTAGACCAAACTCACTACTCCAGCCTCTGGCATTCGCGCTGGGAAGCTGATACCTCAGCATATCGAGCACGCCAACAGCCGGAAGAGCCGCAGCAAAGAGTTCAGGTCGTTGAACCATTGTTGCTCCTACCAGTAAGCCACCGTTACTGCGCCCCTGAATAGCCAGTTTGTCTTTATTCGTGTAGTTATTATTTATTAGCCATTCGGCCGCGGCAATAAAGTCATCAAATACATTTTGCTTGTTTTCTTTAGTGCCCTGCTGATGCCATTTTTCGCCGAACTCACCGCCACCTCGTAAGTTGGGAATGGCCAGTACGCCGCCCATTTCCAGCCAGACAACACGAGTTGTATCGTAGCCGGGAGTGAGGGAAATATTGAAACCGCCGTAACCATATAACAGCGTCGGATTGTTACCATTCAGCTCCAGGTCTTTATGATGAACGAGGAACATAGGCACTTCGGTGCCATCAGTGCTGTTATACACCACTTGCTCAGTAGTATATTGGTCTAAACTTGCTGGCACTTCGGTTTCATACCAAAGAGTTGTGCGCTGTTGTTCAGGTTGATAACGATAAACTTTCCCGGGCTCGGTAAAACCTTTAAACGTGAAGAATGTATCCGGCGCTTTGTGGCTGCCCTTAAAACCGTCAATTGAGCCAATACCCGGTAAAGCAAGCTCCTGCAGCATCGTTCCCTCGATATCAAAGATAGCCACCCGCGAGCGAGCTGACTGCAGGTAGTGAGCAAACAGCTGTCCACCTACGGCGCTGACCTCTTTTAAGGTATGAGTTTTAGGTGCGATAATTTCTGTCCAGTTTTCGGGAGCCGGTTGCGAAGGGTCAACTGCAATAACCTGGCCAGTTGGTGCGCCATTTGTGGTTTTAAAATAAAGCTTTCCGTTGTGACTGGTAACATATTGGTATTGCCCGTCCCACGCTGTGAACAAGCTCTTAAAGGGCGCTTCTTCCTGTGCTAAAGGTCGCACGTACACCGCGTTGGCATCATAGCCTTTGAATACATCAACGAGTAAGTACTGGCCGTCGTCAGATATTTTTGGATACGGGTTCCAGCTTGGTTTTTTATCAAAAGCAAAAATGAGCTCATCTTCACTTTGTTTGGTTCCCAGTTTGTGGAAATAGACACTGACCGGCTTCGAGTCATCAAAGCTTCCGTCTTCTTTTTGCGGATAACGACTGTAATAAAAACCACGCTCGTTAGGCAGCCATGCCACCTCACTAAATTTCACTCCTTTAATCAGATCGCTGGTGTCTTTTCCTGATTGAATATTACGGACTTTTATCTGTGTCCAGTCACTGCCCCCGTCAGATAGTGCGTATGCCACGTATTTTGCCTGTGGTGAAACACTAATGCGGGCCAGTGAAACGGTACCGTCGTCGCTAAATGTATTAGGGTTAATCAGTACATCCGGTGCGCTGCTTAGGTCGGTCATAGTATAGAGAACGGCTTGGTTTTGCAGCCCGTCGTTGGAGAAATAGAAGTAACGATCAGCATAGCGAAAGGGCGTACTCACTTTTTCGTAGTTCCAAAGCTCCGTCATTCTGTCTTTAATGTTCTGAAATTGAGAGTAGTCCTGAAGCGCTGGTGTTGATAGCTGGTTTTGCTCGTTAACCCAGTTCTCAACTTCTTGGTTGTTTTGTTCTAACCAACGATAAGGGTCTTCCACCAGAGTCCCGTGGTAGTTATCTTGTTGATCAACGGTTTTTGTTTCCGGGTAAGGGCCTTCAGGTTGTTCTTTCTCCTTTTCAAAAGAACTACAGGCGCTCAGTATCAGCACAGTAGAACAAGCAATAAAAACCGAATAACGAGTCATGGTAGAGATTCCTAGTGAAGTTCTGTGTTGATGATAGAAAGTTGTAACGAAAACAACAAGTCACATTAGCGCAGTGCTCGTACGTCTTTACACAGTTTTTCGTTAGCTTGCCGCTGCGAAAGCCCGCCCCAGACTTGGCCGAGTTGTTTCAGTGTTATATCTGGCTTGCAGATCAACGATGTTAATGTGTGGTCGGGATATTGCCAGTAAAGCCACTGTGCTAAGGCAAAATGCGCGGCATCGAAGGGAATTATATGGCGAGTATAGGCATCGATAATCAGGGCTCTTATTTCGCTAAGGTTTTCGCTGGAAGCTAACGCAGCTATACCTTCCGACAGCCACTGAAACTGCTGCTGCCCCCACGCACTGAGGCGTTGAAACTGTTGCGAATTGTTAGTGCTAAGCGGGTATGCATAAATAGCAGCAGGGCGGGCGGAAACGGAGTCAATACGACTGCTTATACGCCATGGCGCGTAATTGTTATTTTGCCAAAACCTATCTAACTCTGATGACCAGGCAAAACTGGTTCCTAATACTTGAAAGTGATTATCTCCGGCCCACTTGGATATTTCAGTGAGTAATGCTGAAGCGTATTTGCGGCGACTGTTGTCGGCAGGTACTGCTATTCGGGCTACTCGTAACCAGGATAAATCGAAAGCCCATTCTTGTTGCAGGAAATAGCCGATAGCCTGAGGAAGTAAGTTACCTTTTGGACGGCGTCGCCCCTGTTTAACATCGTGCTTTAATGGTGCGTCAATAGGGCCTTCAGCCATTAACCAGGCAACGGCAGTAACTTTACCTTGCTCAAGGCTATACGCAACTTTATGCAGCGGCTCGGTTAGTAAGAGGTTTAAGTCGTTAGGACTGCTTTGGTAGTGAGCATTGAGCAAGAGCTGAAAGCACTGGTGTAAGAGGCTCTCTTCGAGTTCAGACGCGTGTTTTATAAAGGTGCCTGTCATGACTTCAGTTGAGGAAGCCAAGGGGCGTTTTTCGTCTAACAAAAAAGTTTCTGTTAGCCATTGTTCTAGTGGATCATTGACGGGCCAGCGCATGGGCTGAGTCAGCTGGTGAATAGCAACCCCGGCCAGGTTTTTCTTTGCCCAGTCTGTAAAATGCACCGCAAAGCCACGGCCACAGCCTTCATATCCGGCTACTGTGGTGGCAAGCAGCCACGGTGTAAACTTTTGACAAAGCCTCTCAGTTGCCCAAAGCGGCAGACCGGCGGCTTCATCGATAATTAACTGCTTGCCCGGGGCGTCTGGTTGTTCAAGAAGCTTATCCCAGGCGACAAACTTAGCCTGAGGAGCTTGTTGCAGTAAAACTTTGGCGTTGGCTTTTCGTGGGGCGGTGACAATAACAGAGCTTTTATTCTTTGCATGGGCGAGAGCCTGCCCCAGTAAAGTACTTTTACCCCGTCCACGCTCAGCCGTTATGATGTGAGTTGTCGGCTCACTCTTGGTGCCTGAACCGGTCTCGTTAACGAGCTTCAAAATGTCACTTTGTTCCGATGTGAGTTTAAGCTTGTTACCTGCCGGTAATGATTCAGTAGAGGTTTCAGGAGAAAGGTCAGCGGCGGCATTGCTCCAGTACTTTAAAGCAAAATGCTCCATGCGCTGGCTCATGGCATTGGGCTTTTCAGGTAGCAGTATCGATAAGAGCCCGCCGGCGGTTACTGTCCCGCAAAGCGCCGCAATGGCGTCAGCATGCAAACTGTCGCGGCAATCTATAAAGACACGTTCAAATTCATGGCCAAGGTAGTCACGATAACGTGAGAGCGCAGCATCTGCCCGTTTATCCGTGTCGGATAAATAGATAGAAAGGCCGGAGCGAGCCTGACAATGTTGTTGCCAAAGGCTCGCATCATGCAGCAGTTCAAGTTTTCTGTAACCGCTGCGTTTAGACATGCTAGAAAATAGAAATTGCGAAGAACTTCGTGAGCACCGTATTAATAAATACTGCTGCCAATATCAGTGGAATAAAGGTGCAAATGGATAAACGCACGTATTTAGCCAGCAGTGTATTTGGGTACCCTGGGTTGCCCTCGGCAAGTTCAGTGTCCAGATTCTTACGACGCCAGTGAAAGCTGACAAACAAGCAAATCAGCAGGCCGTTCAGTGGCAGAATGGTATCGTAGAAAACGTCATAGATAACATCAAAAACTGACTTAGGCGTGTCCGCGTAGAAAGTAAACTCAGTAAATGCCGGAACAAAACCAAAAGAAGTGGCGGCAATAAGGGTTAAAATGGTAACGGCGATACCCATAAACAACAGCGCTTTTTTACGGCTGATCTTGGCTTGCTCAATAACCGCTGCGGTCGGAACTTCAAGAATTGAAACCAGTGAAGTAATGGCTGCAATAAAGGTCAGAAGAAAGAAGACAGTCGCAGCAATACTCGCTCCTACATAACCGACAACGCCTTCAAGCGCGATGAAGATTTGCGGGAAAAACGAGAAGATCATGCTAACCGATGAGTCACTTAATGCGTCCGGGTCAGTATTTGGGTTGATGGCAAATATTGCAGGCAGTGTCATTAAACCTGCCGTAAAGGCTACGGCGGTATCTGTTAATGCGACCAGTTTACCTGAAGTAACAATGTCATCGCGTCGGCTAAAGTAAGAGCCATAAGTAATTAAAATACCCATGCCCAGAGAAAGCGAGAAGAATGCCTGTGCTAAAGCGCCGTTTATCACTGAACCGTCAATTTTTGAAAAGTCAGGGACTAAATAAAACTCCAGTCCAAGGACGGCGTTGTCCAGCGAAAGAACAAAGATAACCAGCAGAATAAGCATAATGAACAATGCTGGCATAAGGAATTTGGCCGCTTTTTCGATACCCTGGCGAACCCCTCCAATCAAAATAACGTTAATAATGATAGTGACGGCGACAAGAAAGCCGACAAAACCGTAGTCGTTAACGAATTGAGAAAAATACTCCGGGTTGGCAAGCATATCGAGGTTACCCATGATGGAATGCCACAGGTAACCAAATATCCAGACAGTAATGACCATGTAGAAAACGGCAATCATGAATGGCGTAATCACCGCCAGTATGCCAGCAATGTGCCACCCTTTATTATTTGGAGATAAGGCCTTATAGGAGCCGAGAGGGCTTTTTTGTGCGCGACGGCCGAGGCCCATTTCGGCAAGCATGACCGGTATACAGATGAAAGCAACGAACAAGGCATAGATAATTAAAAATGCACCGCCACCGTTCTTGGTAGCCGCAACCGGGAAGCCAACCAGGTTACCAATGCCGTCAGCAGAACCTGCTGCCGCTAATATAAATCCAATCTTAGAGCTAAATTGATCGCGTTGTTCGCTCATTCTGAACCTTCTTTTCTCGTTATTGTTTTAACGCCTTGTAAGCGCTGCCGTTCAGCAAATTTCAGCAATCCTAGCAAGGTGGCAATTTAACGGCAAGCAGCTAATCAGTGATTGTGCGGCAGAATGCGGGAAATTAGGTTTAAAAACAAAATTTATTTTAACATCCATTACAATTGCAATATTGGAATTTGTTAAAAATAAGATAACCTTTTTATAACTCAGTTTTAACACGCTGGTAAATACAGGGAATTTAGCTCTCTGGAACAGATTGGCGTCTTTTTACCAGCGTGTTTCCTTTCATTGAGTTTCCCCACTGCTGCATTTCAAATAGACGAGAAACGCACCGTCTGAAAGGAAACTCCAGCTGCTTTGCCTGATACAACTTATCGATATCGGTTTCTGCGGTCAGTATTAGCAGGCACTTGTTGTCGTAGCATTCGTCAACCAAAGCGATAAAACGACGCGCTTCATTATCCAGTTTGCTGACGCTATTGGTTTGATGCTCACGTTGATAAGTTTCTTCAACGCCGTGTACCAGGTCTTTATCGGGCAGATAAGAAAATGTGGGCACACCATGCACCGCAATTGCACTATATTGAGCGGCTAACTCCATGTAGTCGCGTTGGCTTCTGGGGCCTGAGCAAAGTGCCATAAACTCAAAGCCAATGACGTTATTGTTTCGCCATAAAGAGTGAATTGACCGGTTCATAACCGAAACAGAGGAGCATCGGAGAGTTTCCCCAAACTGCTTTTCTGCGACCGAACGCAACTGCTTTTGAGTCCCCTGTTTGAGGTAAAACGGCAGGTCTGTATTCTTAAGCCGCCGATAGTCGATGCCTAAGCCTAAATCCAGACATTCACATTCTTTATTCAGTAAGTCGATGGTAGGTTCAAAACGGTGACGTGCCAAACCACCTTTGTAAAGTTCTTTGGGCGGTGCGTTTGAAGTGGTTACCAAGGTAACGCCGTTATTGAACAGAGCTTCCCATAACCTGGCCAGGATCATTGCATCACCAATGTCTTCGACAAAAAATTCGTCAAGACAGATAACCGGATATTGTTGCGCCCAGGAACTTGCAATGGCTTCCATAGGGTCGGCTTCGCCTTGTCTTTGGTTAAGGGCTGTATGAATTTTTGCCATAAAGTGGTGATAGTGCAGACGTATGGCTTTGTCTTTCGGAAGGTGTTGGTAAAACAAGTCCATTAATAGCGTTTTCCCACGGCCTACAGGGCCAAACAGGTACAGGCTTTGTGGTTGATTACCTCGGGCAAGTGAGTCCAGCCGCTGTTGCAGTGCATTAACAGCACTGTGTTGGTGTTTATCGGACTGAAGTGACCCGGACTGAATACGCTGATGATAGATTTTCTGCATGGCGTTATTATCACGAAAAGCCAGGATAAAAAAAAGCCGGCTGAGGAAGCCGGCCAAAGTTGCTAGTGAACAGCCATTAATACATAGTGCTGTATAACTTCCTACGATAGGTCGCTGCCAGAGGATCACCATCCGGTAAGGAATTGATAATGTCGAGCGCGTATTTTTTCGCATCAGCAAAGTTCACATCTTTAGCTAACACGGTGAATACCAGCTCTAAGGCTTCTTCATCGCGGTGCGCTTCATGAAGTTTAAGAGCAAGCTGCAGCTTTAGAGATAAATCGTCGGGTTGCTTTTCGACCTGCTCCTGCAGAGCTCTCAGTTCCGGTGAGTCGGCGGCATCCTCGGCAAGTTCAAGTTTGCCTTTTATGCGCTGATAGTCGCTATCTTGTTCAACCATTGGAATTTTAGAGACCAGTTCTTTTGCCTGGTCGAGGCGGCCAGCATCAACGGCAGCTTCGGCCAGCAGTTTCAATGCCTGCATATTGCTGCTGTCGATATCGTAAGCTTGTTTCGCTAAGGTATAAGCTTTATTCGCATCACCTTCGCCCATTGCGGTTTGAGCTTGCTGAATCAAGTCGTCAGACGGACTGGGCAGGTGTTTATCCAGTATCTCACGAATTTCGCCTTCAGTTTTGACTCCGCCAAAACTGTCTACGGGCTGGCCATCTTTAAAAAAGGCGACTGTAGGCAGGCTTCGAATACCAAACTGCATTGCCAGCTCTTGCTGTTCATCACAGTTTATTTTGGCGAGGATAACCTGCTCACTGTATTGCGAGGCCAGCTTTTCCAGTACTGGCATGAGCTGTTTGCAGGGCTCGCACCAGTCTGCCCAAAAATCGATAATAATGAGTTTTTCTTTTGAACCTTCCAGTAGAACCTGCTGGAAGTTTTGCAAGTCAACGTTAACGATGTTGGATTCAGACATTAGCAGCGCACGCTCCTGTAGATATTTCATTTCACTAAACTGTTACTAGTGATATGCAGACGCGCCCGCTGAATTTCAATGCCTAGGGACTAAACCAGGATAAGATTTTGTCCTTAAACTTGCTGTAAGGCGGGTAGCGCAAGGCAACATCAAACCGAAAACTGCGCTTCATAACGGGCTTTAAATGGCTGAATGTGTCGAACCCAAACTTACCATGGTAGCGACCCATGCCACTGCGACCAACGCCGCCAAATGGCAGTTTGTCGTTAAGCATAAACATGAGCGTGTCGTTGTAGCACACGTTTCCGGCAGAAACTTTCTCGGTAAATAAAGAGAGTAACCGTTGAGTGTTACTAAAGACATAAAGCGCAAGCGGTTTAGGATGGCGATGGATTGTCTCAATCGCATCGGCTGCTGATTTAATGGTAATAACAGGAAGTATTGGGCCAAAAATTTCTTCCTGCATGAGGGCGCTGTTTTCTTTAACGCCATCGACTATGGTTGGTGCGATATAACGCTCCGCTTTATCAAAGTCGCCTCCAATAACGATGTTTTCCTGATCCAGCATTTGCGTGAGGCGTTGCCAATGCCCCTGGTGAATAATTCTGCCGTAACAGTCACTGTTCTGTGGGTCATCGCCGTAAAAGTTAACCAGCTCCTGATGCATAGCGCTAATGAGTTGTTCTTTTACGCTGTCTTCGACCAGCACGTAGTCAGGTGCAATACAGGTTTGACCGGCATTCAGGAATTTACCCCAGACAATGCGTCGGGCTGCTACCTGAATAGGTGCGTCGGCTAAAACTACCGCGGGACTTTTGCCGCCAAGCTCAAGTGTGACGGGCGTTAAATTTTCAGCTGCCGCTGCCATAATTGATTTAGCGGCATGTTCACCACCGGTATAAAAAATGTGGTCAAAAGGCAATGTTGTCAGCTGTTGCGACTCGATTGCCGCTCCGGTCACAATTTTTATGGCGGAGTTATCCAGGTAGTCGGGGAGCTGTCGGGACAGTAAATCCGCCGTTGCAGATGCATGCTCGGATGGTTTTATTAACGCGCAATTACCCGCAGCGATAGCTGCCACTAAAGGCGCTAAAAGTAGCTGTAAAGGGTAGTTCCAGGCGCCTAAAATTAATACGGTACCTAAAGGCTCTGGGACTAACTGACTTTTAGCAGGCCAGGCGAGTAATGGGTTGCCGACTTTACGGGCTTTGCTCCATTTCGGTAAGGCTTTTATTGTGTGTTTAATATCGCTTTGCAAAAACTGCAATTCAGTTAAGCGTGCTTCACTCGGGTGCTTGTTCAGGTCATTCTTTAATGCTTCCAGTAAAGGTTTTTCATTTTCATCCAGGAAGCGTTGAAGTTGTTTAAGCTGGTTTAAACGCCACGACAGCGGACGGGTGAGTCCGCTGTCGAAATGGCTTTTCAGCTGTTTAAATGTACTTTCGAATGGGTTCATCCAAGTCCGCCAAGAGTCACTGTTTTTAACTCAAGGTATTCGTCTATACCGTATTTAGAACCTTCACGACCAACACCTGACTCTTTAATTCCGCCAAACGGATTGTAGGCGTGTGAGATTCCACCCGTGTTAACACCAACCATGCCATATTCAAGCGCTTCGCTGACGCGGAAGATACGAGCTGTGTCTTTTGCTGCAAAGTAAGACGCCAGACCAAAAGGTGTGTTATTCGCTTTCTCGATACCTTCTTCTTCGCTTTCAAAGGTATTGATAGCCACCACCGGGCCAAAGATCTCTTCTTCACTGATGTCCATATCGTCAGTGACGCCAGTTAATACCGTCGGAGCGTAGAATAAATCACCGAGTTCGGTCATTACTGAACCGCCGGTTTCTATGGTTGCACCATCAGACTTGGCCGACAATACCAGCCGCTGAACCTTATCAACTGCATCCTGATCGATAAGTGGACCTAAGTCGACGCCTTCTTCAGTTCCGGGCCCCACTTTCAGACCTTTTACCTTGCTGACAACAGCATCTGTAAACTTCTCGGCGACAGACTTTTGCACCAGTATTCTATTGGCCGATACGCAGGTTTGCCCGCCGTTACGGAATTTGCAGGCAATGAGCTGCTCAGCTGCTTGTTCAATATCGGCGTCATCAAAGACGATGAA
>NZ_DFTS01000041.1:50251-50589 GCF_002383015.1 Idiomarina sp. UBA4206 | reverse complement strand
TCGGCGTCATCAAAGACGATGAAAGGGGCATTACCTCCAAGCTCTAATGACAGTTTGGTTACGTGCTCTGAACATTGTTGCATTAAAATTTTGCCAACCCCGGTTGAGCCGGTAAATGACAACTTTCGAACCTTAGGAGAGGTAGCCAAACGTTTGCCGACTGTTTTTGCGTCGCTGGTTGGAATGATATTAATGACACCATCGGGAATACCCACTTCACTGGCTAGCTGTGCCAGGGCTAAACTGGATAAAGGCGTTAGCTGGGGCGGCTTAACTACGATAGTGCAGCCTGCTGCCAATGCCGGTGCTATTTTGCGAGTGATCATGGCATTCGGGAA
>NZ_DFTS01000041.1:45839-50168 GCF_002383015.1 Idiomarina sp. UBA4206 | reverse complement strand
CATTCGGGAAGTTCCATGGAGTAATGGCCGCACAGACACCCACTGGCTCTTTAGTTACCATGACGCGCTTACTGCTGTCAGCATTAGGCAATATATCGCCATCGATGCGTTCAGCCTCACCGGCAAACCAATCGACAAAGCTGGCGCCGTATTCTACCTCACCAACGGCTTCGGCGACGGGCTTACCCTGCTCAGCACTCATTAATTCGCCCAGTGCTTGCTTGTTTTCCATCATGGCTTCGTACCATTTACGCAGAAGAACTGCACGCTCGCGAGCGGTTTTCTTACGCCAGCTTTTCAAAGCCGTTTCAGCAACATTGATAGCGCGTTGCGTTAACTCCTCGTCGGCGTCAGCAACTTCGGCTAACACGTCGCCGGTTGCCGGGTTGGTAACTGAGAAACGTTTGTCTGTAGGAACCCAGTGACCTTCGATAAAGCAATCTTTCTTAGTCAACGATGACATAGAATGTGCTGACATAGTGCCTCCAAATTTGAAAAAACTCTCTAATAATGTAGGCAATATAAAGAGAAATGGTTCAACTTTTTCGATGATTTTGACAGAAATTGATGTGTTTGGTGAAAAAAAGCTCAAATACATTGCGTTCCTGGTAAAAAAACGTATAATCCGCCGTTCCTCAAGGAACACCGCATAACTGATGAGGCAGCGGTCACCCTTGATTCGTGGGGTTGCAGCGCCTGATTCCAGTCCAGACAGTTTAGAGACTGAATACTGATTCCTGTTGCCGGGCCATAACCCCTTTTTTGTTGTGTTTGCCAATGGGCAAACGGGAATAAAGTGAGACAAATATGTCAAATACCCAAACGGGCGTGTCGTTTAACGACATGGCCTTACCTAGTGCTGTGCTTGAACAATTAAACGCAATGCAGTTTTTAACCCCTACTCCTATACAGCTGCAGGCTATTCCTGCGTTGCTTGAAGGTCAGGATGTATTGGGTGAAGCCCAGACAGGTACCGGTAAAACTGCCGCTTTTGGTCTACCAGCGTTGGCAAAAATAGACGCATCAGTTAAGCAAACTCAGGTATTAGTAGTAACGCCAACTCGTGAGCTGGCTATTCAGGTTGCTGAAGCGCTTGAAGGCTTTGCTGCAAAAATGCGTGGTGTTGGCGTCGCAACGGTATACGGTGGAGCGCCATTTGGACCGCAGGTCAAAGCTCTGAAGCAGGGCACCGCCATTGTTGTTGGTACCCCGGGTCGTCTTATCGACTTACTGAATAAAAACGTTCTGCAGCTGGACGGTTTGAAAGTTGGTGTTCTGGATGAAGCTGATGAAATGCTTAATATGGGTTTCATTGAAGACATCGAAACCATTTTAAAAGCTGTACCGAATACGGCGCAACGCGCATTATTCTCAGCAACTATGCCAAATGCAATTCGTAAACTGGCAAAAACGTTCCTGAAAGATCCGCTGAACATTCAGATTGAAGCTATTGCTCGCGAGAAGGCGACCATTAAGCAGAAAGCCTGGAAAGTTCAGGGCATGACTAAAATGACTGCTCTGACTCGGTTGTTAGAAGTGACTCCGTATCAGCGCGCATTGATATTCGTACGTACCCGTCAGGATACAATGGACGTGGCTGAATTATTGCAACGCAACGGCTTTAAAGCGGCGCCATTAAGCGGTGATTTGAACCAGGCTCAGCGTGAGCAGACCGTCAGTCAGTTACGTAGTGGACACATCGAAATTCTGGTAGGAACCGACGTTGTTGCTCGTGGCTTAGATGTTCCTGAAATTACGCACGTGATTAACTATGACTTACCGAGCGACACTGAATCTTATGTTCACCGTATTGGACGTACTGGCCGTGCGGGCCGTAGAGGTGAAGCGATTTTGTTCTTCCGTGCAAAAGAGCGTCATTTGTTGCGTCACTATGAGCGCTTAACCAATGCTCCGGTTGAGTTCTTTGAAGTACCAAACGCTAACGAACTGAGCAAGTACCGTCAGCAACAGTTACTGGAAAAGCTACAAGCGTCTTTGGCTCCTGAAACTGCAAGTGCTGATAAGCCTAAACTTGAAAAGCTGTTAGGACAGTGGCTGGAACAGTCTGAATTGAGTGCTGAAGAAATTGCATTAGCGCTTCTGGCTCAACAGAACGAGCAGCGCCCATTGTTCCTGAAAGAGGACCGCCCTGTGCGTGAAATGCGCAGTGAACGTTCAGGTCGCAATGAGCGCAGTGATCGTGGCGACAAGCGCAAGCCTCGTGCAGAGCGTGCGACAAGTCGTGCCGCCGATGTGGATTTTGAAACTTACAAAATTCAGGTTGGCCGCGAACATGGTGCTCGTCCTGGTGACATCGTTGGGGCTATTGCTAACGAAGCTTCAATGGACAGCAAGTACATTGGTCAAATTCAGTTGTTTGATAATCACTCTTTAGTGCAGTTACCTAAGGGTATGCCAAAAGATATTATGCATGTACTGAAAAAAGCCCGTGTGCGTCAGCAGCCAATGGGTCTTGAGTTAAGCGATGAGCAAGTAAAACGTGCGCCACGCCCACCGCGTGACCGTGATGCTCGCGGCGGACCTAAGCGCAACTCCGGTAAGGGTGCTGCGCGCCGCTTTAATTAATTAGCGTCTTGAAATTCGGCCGGATGATCAACCATGATCATCTGGTCGATATCGTATCCCCATTCATGAGCCTTAGCTAAGGCATAGTCAATATCATCCTGAGCGACATCGGGAGTTCGCGACAATAACCAAAAGTATTCGTGTGAGTCACTGGTTACTATTGCCAACTGATAGTTGTCATCCAGCCAACTGACATAGTACCCACCGTAAAATGGCCAGAAAAAAGTCAATTTGTAAGCTGCTTCCATGTTTTCAACGGGTTTAGCCAGACCAATAGCTGTCTGCCACTCTTCGTTTTCAACATGATAACCGCGATTTGTAACCTCTAAGGTACCATCACCGTTTAGGCGATACTCTGCCGTAACGCTTTGCAGACCTTCTTCAAAGCTGTGTGGCATACGGACAATTTCGTACCACTTGCCTAAGTAACGTTTTGCCTCAAAGTCTTCGACAACATTGGCTACCGGTGTTGGCTGCGTGTTACAGGCACTCAGCAGAACTGTTAAAAGTAGCGGGATTATCCATTTGTTCATTGTGCTTCCTTTTATAACTCGTTGATATTATCTAAGTAAATTTCGGCCTGTTTCAGTAGCGCCTGCTGTTCTTCGTTGGTTTTCTTACCCCAGACCTGATACATCATGCGCATTCTGTGATTATCTTTAAACTGTTCTTTGTGACGCTCAATAAAATGCCAGTACAGGCTGTTAAAAGGGCAGGCTTTATCTCCACTTTTTTTCTTTGGGTCATAATAGCACTCTTTACAATAGTGCCCCATTTTCTGCATATAGTTAGCACTGGCAATATAAGGCTTTGTGGCAATCAGACCGTTGTCAGCATACTGACTCATGCCTCTGGTATTAGGCATTTCTACCCATTCAATAGCATCAATGTAAATACCAAGGTACCAGTCGTCCAGAGCGTCTGGTGACACACCTGCTAACAAGGCAAAGTTTCCGGTTATCATTAACCGCTGTATATGGTGTGCATACGCATATTCTAAGGATTGCTCAATAGAGTGATGCAGGCAATTCATTTTGGTGTCACCAGTCCAGTAAAAATGAGGCAAAGGTCTATTATGATCCAGGGCGTTAAGGTTTTTGTAGTCAGGCATATGCGCCCAGTAAATCCCCCGGACGAATTCACGCCAGCCGATAATTTGCCGGCAAAAGCCTTCAATCTGAGCGATTGATATACTTTCTTGATTCTCAGACCAGGTATTAACAGCTGCTTTTACAACTTCTAGTGGATGTAACATTTTCGTGTTTAAAGAGAACGAGAGCCTGGAGTGATACAAACTCCAGTGGGCTTCCTTAAGTGTGTCTGCTGTTGCCATAGTGTCCTGATAACGACCAAAATTGGGCAGCCCAAACTGACAAAAATGTTCAAGTAACTGTTTTGATTGTTGACGGTTTACCGGCCATATTAATTGGTTTGGGGAAGCTTTGCCCATTGTCTGAATATGGCACTTTTGCAGCAAAGTATCGATATCTGAGACATCATTAGAAAATACCAGGGGAGGTTCTACACTTTGATTGGCAGGAATCTTTTTCTGGTTTTCCTTATCGTAATTCCAGCGACCGCCGACCGGGCGACCATTCTCCATCAAAATATCGTATTGCTGGCGCACCTTTCTGTAAAAGGTTTCCATTAAGTAGTTTTTGCTATCGGGAAAATATTCTTTTAATGAATCACGCGTAGTGAGGAAATGCTCAGTATCATACCAGTTTAACTTGATGTTTCTGG
>NZ_DFTS01000041.1:34979-45797 GCF_002383015.1 Idiomarina sp. UBA4206 | reverse complement strand
GCCAGCCCAGCTTCTAAGTTGGTGATCGAGCCGGTACTCGTCGGGTTGCTGACATTCCAGGACCGCTCCCTTGTTTTGAGCGATAATATATTCAAGGTTTTGTGTCAGACTTTGCTGGTTGTCGCTGTCATCCAGTTTAATATAGTGTACTCGATGCCCAGCCGAGTCTAATGCATTAGCAAAGGCGCGCATTGCACTAAAAAAAGCCAAAACTTTTTGTCGATGATGAACGACGTAGTCAGTCTCCTGTTTTAGCTCCATCATGACATAAAGTACACCTTGCTCCTTTTGTCGGAACCAGGAGTGCCTGACATTGAGTTGGTCGCCGAGTATTAACCGAACGGTGTGAGTGGTCATAGTCACTTAAGTTTAAATGTTCAGTCAGCTAATACGCAGGCTCTGAGGATTCAGATCGGCGTACCTAAATGAGCTAAAATATGGCATGATGCGCGGTAGTTTAAGATCCAGGAGTGATTATGAATCAGGTTACAGAGAGCGGAAACTCTTCAGAGCAAAACACAGTTAATGTAATTTGTATTAAATGGGGTAAAAAGTATGGCTCAGATTACGTCAATACTTTGCACTCTATGGTCAGCCGACATCTCAGTCGGCCATTCCGTTTTGTTTGTTTTACAGACGATTTTGAAGGCATTAATGACGACATTGAAGTAAAGGCGATTCCTAAAATCGGCTTCAAAGATTTTGACGAACAGCTTCCCTGGACTAAAGGACACGGTTGGCTAAAGCTGACTTGTTTCGCAAACCCTTTGTATGATCTTGAAGGGCCTACACTGTTTCTGGACCTGGATATTATTATTGTCGGCAGTCTTGATGAATTCTTTGAACCTGAAGGTGACTTTATGGTGATCAAAGAATGGGATAAATCAGACGCTACAGGCAATACCTCGGTATTCCGGTTTAATATTGGTGCACATGAAGACGCCTTAGAGCATTTGAAGAAAGACCCTGATGCAGCTACCGCCGATGTGCGAAATGAACAAGAGTACATTACGCACTTTGTCGATCGTCAGAACAAGCTGAAATACTGGCCGGAAAAGTGGTGTCGTAGCTTCAAACGTCATTGTCTGCGCCCGTTCCCGTTAAGCTTTTTCCAGGAGCCCCGTATACCTGAAGAAGCAAAAGTTATTATCTTTCATGGCAAGCCACACCCGGATGATGCATTAGAAGGCCGAAGTGGTAAGTGGTACCGGAAAGTCCTGCCGACTAAGTGGATTGCCGAGTATTGGCGTTAAAAAATATGAGACTGTGGCTCTATGGAATGCTATTGCGGCTGGTCACTCCAGCCGTTTTTGTCTGGTTGTGGCTGCGTGGCAAGAAGGATGCCCGTTACCGTCAGAACTGGTCAGAAAGGCTTGCATTAGGCGCTGTTGATAAAAAGCTGCAGGGGTGCCTAGTTATCCACAGTGTTTCTGTTGGAGAAACCTTAGCGGCTAAGCGACTAATAGAGCAGCTGTTGCATCAACAGCCCGGGCAAAAAGTGCTGATTACTTGTATGACACCAACCGCCAGGACACTCATTCAGCAGCATTTTGGCGAGTCTGTCAGCTGTCGTTATTGGCCAATTGATACTCCGGGTTCAGCGAAGCGCTTCGTGCGTAAGCTGAAACCTAAAGCTGTATGGATAATGGAGACAGAGCTTTGGCCGCAGATGCTGAACCATTTTTCCAAAGCTAATGTACCTGTAAGTTTATTGAATGCCCGGCTTTCGGCGCGCTCTGCCAGGGGTTATCGGCGTTTCCATTGGCTTATGAAGGCTGTATGGAAACAACTGACTCTGGTGTCGGTTCAGAATAAAGAAACTGCGCGTCGAATGAAAGTTTTGGGGGTAGCGCCGGGTCGACTTTTTGTCGACGGAAACCTTAAATACGATATCCAACTTTCCGGCAAGGATACTGATAAAGCTTACCCGTGGAAGCAGAGTTGCTCTGGAAGGAGCGTCTGGTTGGCGAGTAGCAGTCACCCCGGGGAGCATGAAGTTCTTCTTAAAGCACATAAGCTGGTTCAGGCAGAACAACCTGATGCCTGTCTTATTATTGCGCCAAGGCACCCTGAGCAATTTGAAAAAGTTGCGGAACTGACTCGGCAGTCGGGACTAAAGTTGGCTCGACGCAGCGAGCTTAATGAGATACCACAGGACTGTGATGTCTTTCTCGCTGACAGTATGGGCGAAATGATGCTGTGGGGGCAGTTAGCTTCTATGAGCTTTGTCGGCGGAAGTATCATTGAGCGTGGAGGGCACAACCCCCTTGAAGTTATTGCTTCTGGCTCCAATGTTATGTCTGGGCGGCATGTATTTAATTTCCCACAGGTTTACGCTGAGCTGTCTAAAGTCGGTGCTGTGCGGTGGGTAAAAAATGCCGAAGAAATTAAACAGGCTGTGAGTTTGATGCAGCAGACAGCGGTCATGAAAACGCAACATGAAGCTGCTAAAAGCGTTTTACAAACGCATCAGGGTGCTACGTTAAGAGTCTTAAAGCGAGCACTGGAATATACTCTGACAGGAAGCGGTATGATAAAAACAGAGCAGACTCCCCGAGGGCTCATTCGCTATGACAGCGATATTATAGAAACGATAGAAGATAAGCATTTTTCAGCCCAATATTGGCAGCAACAAAAGGCGATTGCCGGGAATTCGACGGGGCGTGCAACTGTCTGGTTTATTCAACAAGGCGATTTGGGGCTTTTGTTACGACACTATTACCGTGGTGGTTTGGTTGGAAAAATTAATAAAGACCGTTTTTTACGCGAGCCAGCGGAGAAAAGCCGGGCAATACACGAATTTGATTTGCTCTGTAAACTCCGTGATATTGGCTTGCCGGTTCCTCGCCCTGTGGCGGCCAGAATGGAAAAGACCGGCGTATTTAGTTATAAAGCTGATATTTTAGTTGAAGTGATTCCCGGCGCAGTTGATGTTTATCGGCTATTGCGTGAGAAACAGCTCTCAGCTGAGCTTTGGCAAAAGCTCGGTAGTGCTATTAAGCAATTGCACGATACTGGTGTTTATCACTCGGACTTGAATTGTCACAACCTTATGCTGGATGACAACGACAAAGCCTGGATTGTGGATTTTGATAAGTGTGATTTCCGTGAGAGCGGGGAGTGGAAGGAAGCGAATATTCAGCGTTTGCTGCGCTCCCTGCGCAAAGAAAAAGAAAAGAACGAGACTTTTTACTGGAAGGAGTCTCGTGACTGGCCTGAGTTATTAACGGGTTATCGCCGTTAAGCTTCAAGCCATAAAAAAAGCCCCGACTCACTTCAATGAGCCGGGGCTTTTTTATGCGTTAAAGCACTGAATTAGTCGCGAACTTGACCGTTACCGGTTACCACGAATTTTTCAGTTGTTAGTGCTTCAAGACCCATTGGTCCATAAGCGTGCAGCTTACTGGTAGAAATACCAATTTCGGCACCTAAACCTAACTGACCGCCGTCTGAGAAGCGAGATGAGACATTCGCCATGGTAACGGCTGAATCTACTTCACGAATGAAACGCTTAGCGGTTTCATCGTTTTCAGTAATAATCACTTCTGTATGACCACTACCAAACTCCTGAATATGCTCAATAGCACCTTCGTAGTTATCAACGGTTTTAACCGCAATTTCCAGAGCAAGGTATTCTTCGCCAAAGGCATCGTCTGCAATCTCATCAGCGCCGTCAAAGTAGCTTACTGAACGTTTATCGGCGTGGATTGTTACGTTTTTCTCAGCCAGGGCTTTAGCAGCCATAGGTAAGAATTTATCAGCAACATCTTGATGAACCAGTAAGCCTTCAAGCGCGTTACAAACGCCGGTACGCTGGGTTTTACCATTAAGTAAAATAGCCAGGGCTTTATCAAGGTCGGCGTCTTTATCAACGTAAAGATGGCAAACGCCTTTGTAGTGTTGAATCACCGGGATCTTACTGGTGTCACTAACAAAGTGAATCAGACCTTCGCCGCCACGAGGGATAACCAGGTCAATATAATCTTTTTGTTGCAGCAACTCGGTCATCAGTTCACGATCAGGTGTTGGTACTACCGTGATGACGTCTTTTGGCAAGTTGCTGGCTTCTAAAGCTTCGTGCAGTGCTTCAGCAATGGCTTTACTGCTCTCAATTGCTTCACGGCCACAACGTAATATAACGGCGTTGCCAGATTTGAAGCACAGGGCACCGGCATCGGCGGTCACATTTGGACGCGCTTCATAAATCATGCAGATAACACCGAGTGGAATGCGCATTTTTTCAATTTTCATTCCGTTAGGGCGTTCATCCAGCACGTAGCTGTCGCCGACCGGATCTTTTAATGCAATGATTTCCTCAATGGCGGAAGCCATGCCTTCAACACGTTCCGGTGTCAATTCCAGGCGATCCATCATGGCATCGCTCAGGCCTTTCTCTTTACCGGTGGCCAGGTCTTTCTTATTGACTTCAATAATCTTGTCCTGGCGTGCGCGAATTGCGTCTGCCATTTTCTGTAGCACACGGTTTTTATCTGCTTCAGATAAGGTTGCTACAGCGCGTGCTGCTTTTGCAGCGCGCTGTGAAATTTCTTTTGCTAATTGCTGGCTCATGCGTCCTCCAAAATCATTAGATCGTCACGGTGAATGACTTCTGTAATTGGGCTATAGCCAAATTTTTCAGCTATGTCTTCTGTTTGCTGCCCTTTAATGTGCATAAGTTCATGCGCGCTGTACTGACAAATACCCTTTGCAATAGCGTCAGTATCATTAGCGCTACGAACCAGCACGGCGTCACCGCGATCAAAATCGCCTTGTACATCAACAATGCCTGAACTCAATAGCGAGGCACCGTTCTCAATTAATGCTTTTTCAGCACCTTCATCAACCAATATTTCACCTTGAGCAACCAAGGTATGTCTTAACCAATGCTTTTTGTTGCTAATTGGATCAGATTGGCGACGGAATAATGTGCCGGGGATGTCACCTTGTAACAACGATTCAAAGGTTTCGCCTTTGCGACCGTTGACTATGTAGGTATCAATACCATGGGAAGTGGCTTTCTCAGCGGCTTCAACTTTGGTCCGCATACCACCAGTACCTACAGAACTCACAGAACCACCGGCAAGTGAGTAAATACTTTCGTCAATTTGTTCAACCACCGGTATTTTCTTGGCATCCGGGTTCAGGTTTGGATCGGAATCGTATAAGCCGTCGATGTCTGAACAAATAAACAGAGCGTCGGCATCAACTAACGTGGCTACCATGGCTGACAAGTTGTCGTTGTCGCCTACTTTCATTTCGTCGGTAGCCAGAGCATCGTTTTCGTTTACCACAGGTAAAATGTTGTGCTCTAACAATCTGTTTAAGGTGTTTTTAATGCTCACGTAGCGAGCGCGGTCGCGTAAGTCACTGTGTGTCATTAACAACTGGGCGCAGGGGGAATCAAAGAAGCGCGACCAGTAGCCCATCATTTCATTCTGACCGACGGCTGACATTGCTTTGCGTACGGCTACAGGAACTTTCTTGTGTTCAAAGTTAATATGCTTGCGTCCGGCAGCGACACTGCCCGATGACACTAAGACAACTTCTTGTCCGCGTTCGCGGCATTCGTTAATAAAACGAGCGATGGGTAAAAGGTATTTGGTACTAACCCCAGTTTCATCTGGCGCGATGAGCGCACTCCCCACTTTCAGTACGGCTCTTCGCCAGGATGGCGCTTTCATAGAGACTCCCTTTTGTTGAATTCGTTAGTAGTCTAACAGATTGGCTGTCTAAGCTCCAGTGAGGCTCATAAGCCATACCTATTGTCAATATATTAGACAATAATTTAGATTGACAAGAAAAAAGAGCATTCTTTAAAAAAGATTACTGAGACAATTACTTCTCGGGAGGAGTATAGCCCTCTATTTGGGGATCTTTGCCTTCAAATAAAAAGGCCGTCATTTGGGCTTCAAGAAATTCGCGATCAGATGGATCCATCATATTTAGTCGCTTTTCATTAATCAGCATGGTCTGTTTCTTTTGCCATTCAGCCCAGGCTTCTTTTGATATGTTATTAAAAATTCGTTCGCCCAGTTCACCGGGGTAAAGCTGAAAGTCCAGTCCCTCGGCTTCTTTCTGATAATGCTGGCAAAATACGGTACGACTCATGTTGTACTCACTTATTGGTCATTAATTGTTTCATCAGTCTAACGGTTGGTGCAGCAAAGCCCAAGTCCTTATCGGTGTCAGGTTCTACCCAGAGGTGCTGGTTATCGTTAAGCTGAGTTTCAGCGGGAACGACGTCTATCAGCAGAGGGTAGCAATCCAGATGAAAATGGCTGAAGGTGTGCCTGAAACCGTGCAACTGTTGGCGGCTATGCTCAGTTAACCCGTACTGCCTGATCACTGAGGGCACTTCTGTTTCTTCTGAGCTTTGAGGGAAACACCACAGTCCTCCCCAAATACCTGTTTGCGGTCTTTTCTCCAATAACAAGTGGCCCTGGTGGCGGAAAAGCAGCATATGCGTTGCCTTGACTGGCTTGGCTTTTTTCGGCTTCTTACCCGGGTACTGTGTCATTGTATTCTTTGCTTTGGCTAAACAAGTATTGTTGACGGGACATTGCTCGCAGAGCGTCTTAGTTCGGGTGCATATCATTGCACCGATATCCATCATGGCTTGATTATAGGCACCAGAGTCACTCTCAGGAGTAAGCTCTTCGCTGAGTTGCCAGAGCTCTTTTAATACACTGGTTTTACCCGGCCAACCTGCGACAGCAAAGTGGCGGGCTAAGACACGTTTAACATTGCCATCTAAAATTGGAGCGTACTCACCATGCCCAAGTGAACGAATAGCGCCTGCTGTCGAACGACCAATACCGGGTAATTCTTCAAGCTCATGAACTTTTTTAGGAAACTTACCGTTAAAACGGGTGCAAATGATTTTTGCGGTTTTATGAAGGTTACGGGCGCGGGCATAGTAGCCTAAACCTGTCCATAAGTTCAGTACTCGGTCTTGCGGAGCCTCGGCTAATGCTTGAACTGTGGGAAATGTCTCCATAAAACGTTCGAAGTACGGAATAACGGTGGTGACCTGGGTTTGTTGGAGCATGATTTCTGAAACCCAGACACGGTATGGGGTGACATTTTTCTGCCAGGGAAGATGCTTGCGACCATGCTGTTGAAACCAGCGAAGGACTTGAGAGCTGAATGTTTGAGTCAACTGTAAATCTCTGCAAATAAAAATGACTAATTTCAAGAATGTACTATTCTTTATGACATACACAGTGTCTCATATTCCGAGCATGATTGTTATTGCAATTAAAAGGAGCTTTGCAATGAAAACCTTAAACCTAATTACTTTATCTTTGCTTACCGCCGGGTTAACTGCTCCGGTTTTTGCACAGCAGACTGAGGTTGAGCAAAACGACTTTTATCTGGGTGCGCGTTTGGGCGTCTTTTCTGCTGATGATGATCGCGTTGCGGTCAAAAATCAGCAGTTATTTTTTGTTGATGACGGTTTCAAAACCATCACCTCAGGTATTGAAGCTGGCATGATGTTTACAGAGGCATGGGAAGCCCGTATCTATTACGATTACATGGAAGCTGACTTAGTTGGCGGTGGCGATGGCTATGGCGACAGCTATGGTGTTGATGCGCTGTATCACTTTAATAACAGCTTTTATGCCGGTTTAGGTGTCAATAATACTGAAATTGGTGATGTAACCGATGTCGCAGCTCGCCTAACTCTCGGTCACCGTAGCTTTATTAACGATAATCTTGCGTGGCGGATTGAAGGTGGAGCCCAGCGTGGTTGGGAAGAAGACTACACCGAAATGTTTGCAAACATTGGTTTGCAGTGGTTCTTCGGCGGACGTGATACAAGCCCTGAGCCAAGACCTCGTCCTGAGCCACAGCCAGAACCTCAACAAGCAGCACCTGAGCCAGAATCAGAGCCTGTAGATTCAGACGGTGACGGCGTTGTTGATTCTAAAGACAATTGCGCAAATACGCCTAAGAACTACTCAGTGGATGAGAACGGCTGCATTTTATACGAGAACGAGACTATCACTGAAGAATTACTTGTTGAGTTTGACCTGAATTCATCTGAGATTCGTAGTGGCGAACGGAATGATATCGATGAAATGGCGGAGTTCATGAAAGAGCATCCACAACTCGATATTACTATTCATGGACACACCGACAGCACCGGTGAGGCTGAGTACAACCAGTGGTTGTCTGAGCGTCGTGCAGAAGCTGTTGCTAACGCGTTGGTTGAAAAGCACGGTATCGCCAGAAGCCGAGTCGACTTTAAAGGACATGGTGAATCTCAGCCTAAAGTTCGTGAAAACAGCGCGGCTGATCGTCAAACAAACCGTCGTATTGAAGCAACATTGAAAGTTGTTAACCGTGTACCTAAAACACGTTAATACCAATTGTATTGATTGCTTGAAATAGCGATAATAGCTCTACTGTAAACAGGCCTGATTTTTCAGGCCTGTTTTTTTGGTATTAGCTAAGTCACTAATTGTCAGGAAAGTCATGAGCCAGTTTAAAAGTGCCGAAGAAGCCGCAGCGGCGGGTAAGTATGTCAGAACAGTTCGGAGTTTCGTTAAAAGAGAAGGAAGGCTAACGAAAGGGCAGGCAACTGCAATTGAGCGCCTTTGGCCGACTCTTGGCTTAACGCTGGATAGTGGTCGGTTGGATCTTGCCCAGGTTTTTCATCGAAAGGCCCCTGTAACTCTAGAAATCGGCTTTGGTATGGGGCACTCACTGGTTGAAATGGCTGCTAATGCCCCCGAGCGCGACTTCATTGGTATCGAAGTTCATGAGCCTGGTGTTGGTGCCTGTCTTATGGCTGTCGAAGAAGCGGGGATAGACAACCTTCGGGTATTTCACGAAGATGCCGTTGAGGTGTTGAAACAGTGTATTCCGGACAAAAGCCTAAACTGCGTTCAGATTTTCTTCCCTGATCCCTGGCATAAAAAGCGTCACCATAAACGTCGTATAGTGCAACCAGAGTTTTTGAGCTTATTAACTCAGAAACTAGAGTCTGGTGGGATTATTCACCTGGCAACAGACTGGGAAAATTACGCGGAGCACATGCTGGAGGTGTTAAATGAAGCCTCTGATTTAAGCAATTTATCAGCTTCAGGAGATTACGTGCCAAGACCAGAAAGTCGACCCAAAACCAAGTTTGAACGCCGGGGCGAAGGTAAAGGGCATGGCGTCTGGGATTTACAGTTCCAGGTTAAGTAATGGTATACGCTTCTGGGTTAATCCAGAAGCGTATCTAAAACTGAGTTCAGAAAGCGGTGGCCTTGCTGTGTTAAACACCAGTGCTGTGTGTTTTCAGTTACCAAGTCCAGAGATTTTGCCTTACGCAAGTGTTCTGACGCTAAGTCGGCGGAAAGTCCGGTAGTCTGTTCAAAGTTATGTTTGCTGACTGGTTCCAGTAAGCGGAACTGATTCATAAAGAACTCAAACATACGGTCGTCAATTGCAACTTCTTTTAACTGATAACGCAGAGCTTTAGTCAGGTCTAAATAACCTTTAGGGTGCTTTATCTTTTCACAGCGCAGAATTTTATTTTGCTGTGGAAGTGTGACTTTGCTGTGAGCTCCGCAGCCAATGCCTAAGTAATCGCCATACTGCCAATAGTTTTTATTGTGGCGGCTTTGGTGACTCGGTTTTGCATAAGCACTCACCTCGTACTGATGATAACCGGCCGCTTCCAAAAGCTTATGACCCTGTTGGTAAATTTCCCATAAGGTGTCATCGTCAGGCAACTCAGGCGGCTGGCTTGCGAACAGGCTATTAGGTTCAATAGTCAACTGATACCAGGAAATATGTGGAGGGTTCAGCGCGATGACCTGACGCAAGTCATCTAATGCCATCTCTACGGTTTGGTCCGGCAGTCCATGCATAAGGTCAAGGTTAAAGCTGGCGAGCGGTAACTGACTTGCGTGTCTGGCTGCTTCTTTTGCCTGCTGCGGGTTATGAATACGCCCCAGACGCTGCAGTTGGTGCTTCTGCAGACTTTGAATGCCAATAGACAATCGATTTATGCCGGCAGCAACGAACGCGGAGAATTTTTCGGTCTCAAAAGTACCCGGGTTGGCTTCCATGGTTACTTCGCAGTCAGAACTCAGGGTTACTGTTGCCCGCACACCGTCCATTAATTGTTGTATTGCTGCAGCCGAGAGTACACTGGGTGTGCCTCCGCCAATAAAAATAGACCGAATTTCTCGTTCCTGTACCCACTCAAGGTCGGCCCTTAGATCTTCCAGCAGACGGCCGACATAACTTGCTTCGGGCACATCGCCCGTTAGCTTATGTGAGTTGAAGTCGCAGTAAGGGCATTTCTGAATACACCATGGAATGTGTATATACAGAGATAACGGCGGAAGCGTCAGTGGGTAAGTCATTTAGTGAGCTGCTCAAGCAGTTGTTTCAGAGCCTGACCACGATGGCTGAGCGCTTGTTTTTCTGTTTTATCAAGTTGTGCGGCTGAAGCATTTTTTTCTTCAACCCAAAAAACGGGGTCGTAGCCGAAACCATATTCACCGACTGGCTTTGTTAATATGCGTCCGTCCCAGCGGCCCTGGCAGATAATTGGCGTTGGGTCTTCTGCACTTTGCATATAGACCAATACGCAATGAAAGCTAGCCTGTCGCTGACGCTCTTCAACACCCTCTAAAGCCTGTAATAATTTATTGATATTATCGGAGTCTGTCGCATTGGAGCCGGCATAACGAGCAGAATAAACACCCGGTGCGCCGTTTAACGCTGCAACGGCAAGACCTGAATCGTCGGCAATAGCGGGTAGCCCGGTTTGTTGACACGCATGCCGCGCTTTAATAATGGCGTTTTCGACAAAGG
>NZ_DFTS01000041.1:34005-34904 GCF_002383015.1 Idiomarina sp. UBA4206 | reverse complement strand
GGCGTTTTCGACAAATGTGGTGCCAGTTTCGTCAGCTTCAGTGAAGTCCCAGTCGGACTGTGGGCGGACCTGCCAGTCGGCAGTAGCCTTCGTTTGACTTAACATATGACGTAACTCGGCAACTTTACCTGCATTACCGGTAGCCAGTACCAAAGTTTTTTGTGGCTTCATAAAACGGACCTGTACACTCATTATTAAGAGGCACAGGATAAAGGGTTTTAACGGGATTTGAAATCTTACATTAGCGTCTAAGTTAAACCTGTTATGATAAATAGGCAGAGACAGAGATAAGGAGATTCTATTTGGATTCGACTAACACCTTGATTTTACTGTGTGGCTTGTTGTTGGTTGTCAGCATTTTAGCCGCTGTGGCCTCCAATCGACTGGGAGCCCCTGTACTACTGACTTTTTTGTTAGTTGGCATGCTTGCCGGTGAACAAGGAGTGTTGGGAGTCGAGTTTAACAATCCGGATATCGCCTTTTTTATAGGCTCTGCTGCTCTGGTCATTATCCTTTTTGACGGGGGGATGCGAACTCACCCAGAACGCTTTCGGGTCGCCTTGTGGCCTGCCATTAGCCTGGCAACAATAGGTGTTGCCTTAACCTGTACCTTAGTTGCCTCCCTCGCTGTTTATTGGTTTTCTTTGCCCTGGCCTGCAGCTTTGCTTATGGGGGCGATACTGAGCTCAACTGACGCGGCAGCGGTGTTTGGTATATTTCAATCCAGAGGACTACAAATTAAAGAGCGGGTTGCCTCAACACTTGAAATAGAGTCGGGCAGTAACGATCCAATGGCGGTCATTCTGACTTTAACGATGACCGGCGCCGTAGCCAGTGGCAGTTTTCCAGATTGGTATTGGATAGGTCTTGATATTGTCTGGCAGTTAATTGGCGGTCTT
>NZ_DFTS01000041.1:33517-33938 GCF_002383015.1 Idiomarina sp. UBA4206 | reverse complement strand
ATAGGTTGGTTAGGTGGGCGGCTATTCATTATTGCCGCTCGAAAACTGCCGTTAAGCTTTAGCTTTTTCCCCTTATTGGCCGTAGCCTGTGCTATCTCCATTTACGCATTAACGGCGAAACTGCACGCCAGCGGCTTTCTGGCTGTTTATTTAATGGGGTTTGTTATTGGTAACGCCCGGTTGCCTCAGTTGGTTCATATTCTGCAGGTGCAGGACGGGCTGGCGTGGCTCAGCCAGATAGCGATGTTCCTCATTCTCGGATTACTTGTTGTTCCTTCTTACTTAGTCGCTAACGCACCGGTCGCAATTGGTATTGCCTTTACTCTAATATTTATTGCTCGTCCGTTGGCGGTGGTGGTGAGTTTATTGCCCTTTAGCTTTCCTTGGCGAGAGCAGGTGTTTATTAGTTGGGTGGGGTTAC
>NZ_DFTS01000041.1:29537-33411 GCF_002383015.1 Idiomarina sp. UBA4206 | reverse complement strand
GGGGTTAAGAGGAGCCGTCCCCATTATTTTGGCTTTATTCCCATGGCTGAGTGGCGTACCAAATCAGGAGCTTTACTTCGATATTGCTTTTGTTGTGGTAATGATTTCATTGATTATTCAGGGCTGGAGTATTGCGCCGGTAGCGCGCTGGCTGGGGCTGGAAGTGCCGTTAAAAGCAAAACCGCAGCAACGTATGCCACTATCATCTGTGCCCAGTAAAGAGGCGCTGGAGGTCTGGCTTTATCGCATTGATAAGAACTCACCTGCCTGTGATCACACCTGGAAAGAGCTGAAGTTAACTGCGCCTGCAACTTTCGTGGGGTTAATTCGCGATGGTGAATGGTTGCAGCCGGAAACCCAGCCTATGGTTGAAGAGGGTGACGGTTTGCTGGTGGCTGCTACGGTGAAAGATATTGACGAGGTCAGTCGAATTCTTGCATCAGGTGGTAAAGGCTTAAAAGTATCAGAAAAAGACTTCTTTGGTGACTTCACGTTACGTGGCGATTTGACGCTGGCCGATGTCGGTAGCTTTTACCCCGTAGGGGAGCTCAATGAAGGTTTATTGAGCACAACAATATCCGACTATTTCTTATTGAAGTTCCACCGGCGAGTGGTTATTGGCGACACCATACGTTTAGGTGATGTTATTCTGACCGTACGAAAAGTCAGTGACAAAGGCGATATCCAGTCAATTGGTGTTAAGCCGGTAAAAAGTTAGTCGTTTAACCAAAATTCCTGATTAAACTTAAGTGTTTGCTGGTCACCAACTTCAATAGTGAAACGCAGGGTTTCGGCGTTGGTGTAATTAAACTGTGCCAGATAGTAACTGGCATCACCTTCTGTTACCTGCTGAAACTCGAGTTCCTGTATTTGGCCCAGAGGGTTAACAACTTGCCCGGCAACGCCAGGGGTTTGTGCTTTTTGCGTTTGTTTGTCGAGCACGGCAATATTAAGTACACCTTTTGAGGCGCTTCGGGTTAAGTCATATTGCGTTGCTACTGCCGGAGCTAATAAGGTGGAGGAAAAAGCGCTGTAATGAACATCCCATTGACCAAGAGTCTTCTTTTGCTCGGCCATAAGGCTGACAGAGAACAGCATGGACATAGCTATTACTGCCTTAACAAAAACTGTTTTACTCATCGCTTTGCCTCCACCATTGGCGTTAAACGCCAATTAATACTCGTAAAAATTGCAGTGCAATAATAACAACCAGTACCGATAAATCTAAGCCACCAATTGGCGGAATAACTTTACGGACAGGTGCTAACAGAGGCTCTGTTATTTGATGCAGCATGGCTTCTACCGGGTTATAACCCTGTGAGAACCAACTGAGTATGGCACGGATGATCAATACCCAGAACAGCATGGACAGCAGGCTGCTAATGGCTGTTAGTATTCCCTGAATGACAATCACCAGGGGACCCACGGCCAGGCCATTTAGCCAGACCAAAGCTGCCACCTTCAACATGCCTAGCGCTAGCGCAAATATTAAACTGGCAGTATCCAGCTTACCTATCATTGGCATGAAGCTACGAAGCGGTCCGACAACGGGCTGTGTTGCTTTATACACAAATTGGCTGACCGGGTTATAAAAGTCTGCCTGGGTTAACTGCATCCAGAGTCGCAACAGCACAATGATCAGATACAGATCAATTAGGGTGGCGACTAAAAATGTGAGGGCGTTATTCATAGTGGCTCCTAGAAGAGTTTCGCCATTTCCTGATTACGGTTTACCGCTGCTTTTACGGCTTTTTCCGAAATGCCGTGTAAGTCAGAGTCCTGGTAGGCTTCAACACCCTTAGCTGTTGAGCCGCCTTTACTGGTGACTTGTTTGCGCAAGTCTTCCAATGATAACTCACTTTCTTTAGCCATTTGTGCGGCGCCTAAACAGGTTTGCTGGACCATAGCGCGGGCTTTTTCTGCATCAAAGCCAAGCTCGGTTGCTGCCTTTGCAAGGCTGTCCATAAACTCGAAAAAGTAAGCTGGTCCGCTTCCGGCAACAGCACCGAGAATATCGAGCTGATCTTCATCACTAACCCAGAGGGTTTCGCCTACACCGTTAAATGCTTCGGTGACAAAGTTTTTATCGGCATCGTCTACTGAGTTGTCTGTGACTAAACCAGACATGCCCTGGCCAACCAGTGATGGCGTATTAGGCATAACGCGGATAATACGAATGTTTTCGCCCAAATACTCGCGATATTTCGGAATACGAATACCCGCAGCAATGGTAATAATTAGTTTGTCGGTCAGGTTGTGGACATTTTCACGCAAGTGAGCACAAACTTCAGCCATTAACTGAGGCTTAACGGACAATACGATAGCATCAGCATTATTCACAACTTCCAGATTGTCATTGCTGGTATTAACGCCCAGCTCCGACTTCATTTTCTCTAATTTGGCATCGCTGGGGTTACTGACCCAGACTTTGTCAGCAGGGTAACCGCTTTTACACATACCACCGACAATGCTTTGTGTCATGTTACCTGCGCCGATAAAGGCAATATTGCGAATGTCGTTCATTAGGACTCCCGTTCTCCAAAAATTGCTGTTCCAATACGTACCATGTTAGCACCCTCAAGCACTGCTTGTCGCATATCGCCCGACATCCCCATGGATAAGGTATCAATTTGCTCGCCACAGGTTTGTTGCAGTTGCTCATAAAGGCGAAACATGTGCTGAAAACTTTGCTTGCGTTGCTCTTCCGTTGTTTCTGCTTTGAGTATGGTCATTAAGCCGCGTAATTTAAGCCTTGAGCAGCTCATCACATACTCAGCTAATTCTTCAACTTGCTCTGGCGCCAGACCCGACTTGTTGCCATCGTCGTCAATATTCACCTGTAGTAAAATGTTGAGTTGCTCGAGACTGTCTGGGCGCTGTTCATTCAGGCGGCGGGCTATTTTTTCCCGCTCCACGCTTTGTACCCAGTCAAAGTTCTGAGCAATATCTTTTGTCTTATTGGACTGAACTGGTCCAATAAAGTGCCACTGGACCGGGTCGGGTATGTGTTCTTTTAGCTGGGTGATTTTATCAACCGCTTCCTGAACGTAGTTTTCGCCGAAATGCATTTGTCCGGCGGCGATTGCGGCTTTTATTGCATCCACAGAGTGTTTTTTACTCACGGCTAGCAGTTTCACTGACTGCCCATGTTGCGACTCTTCGGCTAAAATCTGCAATTGCTGACGTATTTCCGCAAGATTATTTGTTATCTTTTCTGATACCTTAGTTGTCATTGCCACCGTCATCTCACTGATTCAGGAATAAGATATATGAATGTTAACGAATTACTGGCCTTTAGTGTGAAACAAAATGCCTCGGACTTACATCTGTCTTCCGGCAGTGTTCCTATGATTAGAGTGGATGGGGACATTCGGCCATTAAATCAACCCGAGCACCAGCCTGACGAGCTAAAGGATATGTTGTTTGAGGTGATGAGCAAAGGTCAGTGGCAGGAGTTTGAAGAAAAATTTGAGTGTGACTTTTCGTTCGAGCTTGAAGGCATTGCGCGTTTCCGGGCGAATGTATTCACACAACGAAAAGGTATCGCGGCAGCGTTTCGTATGATCCCCAGTGAAGTCACCACACTGGAACAACTGGACGCCCCTGAAATATTTAAAGACATTGTCAGTGCCAGCCGTGGTTTAGTTTTGGTGACCGGGCCAACGGGTTCCGGTAAATCAACGACCTTAGCGGCCATGGTCAATTATTTAAACCAGACTAGGTCGTTGCATATTTTGACTATCGAAGACCCGATAGAATTTGTTCACGACAACCAGAAAAGTCTGGTCAGTCAGCGCGAGGTACACCGGGATACGCGCAGTTTCAGTGCGGCCCTTCGCTCCGCATTGCGTGAAGACCCGGATGTGATCCTGGT
>NZ_DFTS01000041.1:27949-29430 GCF_002383015.1 Idiomarina sp. UBA4206 | reverse complement strand
CTGAAACAGGACACTTGGTTTTAGGTACTTTGCATACAACGTCGGCGCCAAAAACCATTGACCGTATAATTGATGTGTTTCCCGGCGATGATAAGCCCATGATCCGCTCTATGCTGTCGGAGTCTTTGCGTGCAGTAATTTCACAGAGTCTGCTGAAGCGTGTTGGCGGTGGTCGCGTCGCGGCCCATGAAATTATGCTGTCGTCACCCGCTATCAAGAACCTTATCCGTGAGGATAAAGTGGCGCAAATGTACTCGTCCATACAAACAGGTGCAGAGCGTGGCATGCAAACATTGGATCAGGCGCTCAAGAAATTGGTGGCACGTGGCGATATAGAAGCAAGTGAGGCGCGCCGCTGCGCGGTGAATAAAGAGGATTTCTGATGCAAATACGGAGTGTTTGGCTGTTTTTACTACTGGCCTTTGCGTCCAGTGTGTCGGCACAACAATCAACACGAGTGGCCTTTGGTTGCTGCATTGACCATACCAGTCGGCAGGAAATCTGGGATGCCGTCAACCACGCACAGCCTGAAGTGTTTGTTTTTCTGGGCGACACGGTTGATGTCGATGCTGATGATATGGATGACCTACTCGATGCCTACGAGGTTTTTAACCGTTACCGGGGGCCGAGGGTTTTACGCCGCAACTCGGCAGTAATGTCCGTGTGGAACCGTAACGACTACAGCCTGGATGGCAACGGTGGCAAGAATAACCCGAATCGCTATGCCGTCAGGAATCACTTTTTGACCTTCTGGCGCGAACCCGCAACCTCGGAACGACTTTTTCAGACGCACGGTATCGCTAAGAGCGTGATTTTTGGCAGTGAACCACAACGTGTTCAAGTCATTGTGCTCGATGGGCGCTGGAATAGAGACCCACTCACTACCGTGGGGTGGATGGAGCGCCAAACGCGCCGTTTTAATTCTGACTTAGGTCCTTATCAGGCAAATAATACCGGTGCCTTACTGGGTGATGAACAATGGCAGTGGCTTGCTGAACAGTTACAAAAGCCAGCAGAGGTTCGTATTATTATGAGTGCGACACCGGTATTGGCTCCGGCAAACGGGTATGACAGTTGGGCGCTCTATAAACGTGAACAAAAACGCTTAAAAGAATTGTTAACTGAGCTGAAGCCCTCTGGTTTACTCTTGGCCAGCGGCGATAGGTTTTTTGGTGAATTTGCAAAATCTGACGAGTTTCTTTCTTACCCACTATGGCAGGTAACTCCGGGTACTATTAACTTTGACGGTGATACGCCTTACCAGTCGAGTTATCGCGACGGAAAGGCTTTTACGGAAAGCCGTTATGGTCAAATTGAAGTGATATGGAAAGAGCAGCCGGAATTGGTATTAACGCTCAGAGATATTGATGGCCGGCCGCTCGATAGTCGTAAACTTAACCTTAGTCAGTTGCAACCAGATTAGGAGCTACACGGTGTTGTGTGGCTTGTTCGTAAGCAAATGCCGCTTCTATCAATATTGC
>NZ_DFTS01000041.1:26267-27857 GCF_002383015.1 Idiomarina sp. UBA4206 | reverse complement strand
GTTCGTCACCTATTTGAATGTAACCCATCGGCACGGTTATGTGCGGGTACCCGGCGACTGCCGCTGGTGAACTGGCCGAGCCTGAATAATTGTCTCCGAGAACATGGTCAATTTTCCAGGCCGGACTGGTTGTTGGAGCAATGAGTACATCAAGGTTGTTTTCGCTAAGCATGGTATCAATACCTTCTTTACCGGCCAGCTTTTTGCTGTTAGCCAGGGCCTGCTGATAAGCCGCTTCATCTTCCTGCGCATTGGCCATTTCAAAAAGTTCCTGGCCAAATAATAAAAGCTCTTGTTCAGCCAGTTCATTATTGGCTTCTATCATGTCGCCGAGGTTGCGGTAAGGAAGCTGGGTGTCGGCAAGGTACGAAGCCATGTCAGTCTTAAACTCATACAGCAGTACTGTGAACTCGTCACCGCCGTATTCGCCGTAGGTTGGCATTTCGACATCAACAAGTTGCGCCCCCTGAGCTTTCAGAATATCAAGCTGTTGTTCAAATTGTTTGTCCAGTAGCTCGTTGTATCCCATTAAATTGCGAACCACACCAATGCGTTTGCCTTTTAGTCCGTCTGTTTTTAAATGAGAAGCAAAGGTTGTTTCACTGCGGTAGCCGGCAGGGTCGCCCGGGTCATGTGCTTTCATTGCATCGAGCATCAAGGTAGCGCCGGTGACAGTGCGTGCCATTGGACCTGCGGTGTCCTGACTGTGTGCGATAGGAATAATACCGTCGCGACTGATAAGCCCCAGTGTTGGTTTTATGGTGACAATGCCGTTAACAGCGGCAGGGCAGACTAACGAACCATCGGTTTCCGTACCGACCGATAGCGCAACGAAGTCTGCCGCGACTGAAGTAGCGGAACCTGCACTTGAACCACAAGTTGAACGGGTTCTGTCATAAGGGTTTACGGCCTGACCGCCTATGGCGCTCCAGCCTGAACTTGAACGCGTTGAACGAAAGTTAGCCCATTCACTTAAGTTGGCTTTGCCCAGAATAATCGCACCGGCATTTCTCAGTTGTTGCACTAAAAATGCGTCGTCTTCCGGGTAATTTTCTGCAAACAGAAGCGAACCTCCGGTGTTTGGCATGCCCTCGGCGGTATCAATGTTGTCTTTCAGAAGAACCGGTATACCATGCAGTGGACCGCGAATTTTTCCCTGCTGGCGCTCTTTATCCAGCCGTTTGGCATCAGCTAATGCGTTTTCATTCAGGCTATTTACCGCTCTTAGTTCGGGACCCTGCTGATTGTTTTGGTGGATGCGTTGCAGGTAATACTGTGTGAGCTGTTCGGCAGTTAGTTGCTCCTCGTTCATGGCTTGCTGAAGCTCAGTTACAGATGCATCCTGCCAGGTAAATTCGGTGTGATCTGCAGGTGATGTCTGGCAGGCTGTTAAGGCCAGAACAAACAGAAGTGAAACCAGTTGTCTCATGCTTAAACCCTTGTTGTTTTTGTGTTTTCATAAAGTGGCATAACTTTGGACGTAAGGCGAGTCATGCGAATAAAAATCAGGTAAAATGGCAGCAATTGTCGATAAAGAACTGAAGTGGTTAGCGCTATGCGGGTATTGGGTATTGAAACCTCCTGTGATGA
>NZ_DFTS01000041.1:25888-26202 GCF_002383015.1 Idiomarina sp. UBA4206 | reverse complement strand
ATTGAAACCTCCTGTGATGAAACAGGGGTTGCGGTGTATGACACTGAAAAAGGGTTACTGGCACACCAGCTGTATTCTCAGGTTAAATTGCATGCGGACTACGGTGGTGTGGTGCCCGAACTTGCCTCTCGTGACCATGTGCGTAAAACGTTGCCGCTCATTAAAGCGGCGCTTAAAGAAGCCGGTATTACGCATCAGCAATTGGATGGTGTGGCCTATACTATGGGGCCGGGGTTAGTCGGGGCTCTGTTAGTTGGCTCTTGCATTGGCCGTAGTTTAGCTTTCGGCTGGAACTTGCCTGCAGTGGGTGTTCA
>NZ_DFTS01000041.1:21357-25805 GCF_002383015.1 Idiomarina sp. UBA4206 | reverse complement strand
CTGGAAGAGAACCAACCCGAATTCCCGTTTGTTGCTTTGCTCGTGTCTGGTGGTCACACTCAATTGGTGCAGGTAAAAGGCATAGGCGATTACCATTTGCTGGGTGAATCCGTCGATGACGCAGCTGGCGAAGCTTTCGATAAAACCGCTAAACTGATGGGGCTGGATTATCCGGGGGGGCCACGACTGGCCGCTCTGGCAGAACAGGGTAATAGTGACCGGTTTACTTTCCCCAGACCAATGACAGACAGACCAGGCCTTAATTTTTCTTTCAGTGGTTTAAAAACTTCCGCAGCTAATACTCTGGCCGCTAATGATAATGACGAGCAGACCCTGGCTGATATTGCACGGGCATTTGAAGATGCGGTGGTTGGTACCTTGGTGATCAAATGTCGCCGGGCATTAAAAGAAACTGGCTACAAGCGTTTAGTCGTTGCTGGTGGTGTCAGTGCCAATAAACACTTACGCGCCAAACTTGAGGCTTTGTTGCAAAAGCAAAATGGGCAGGTGTTTTACCCCCGTACTGAGTTCTGCACCGACAATGGTGCGATGATTGCTTTAGCTGGCGCACTGCGTTTACAAGCGGGAGAACGTGAGTCACTGGCAGTAAAAACACATCCAAGATGGCCGATGACGGATTTGAAACCTATGGTGAATATTAACGACGCCGTTTAAAGGCTTTTTCTTCGCCTGACGACAAGCGCAGAATATTGGCCTGGTGACGCCAGAGAATTAATAGTGAAATCATAATAACCGGCACCGTGTATTGGGGTTTTATCCAATAAGCATAAAACGGTGCCAGGCAAACGGTTACCAGAGCGGCTAAAGAAGATACCCGGCTTATACGGAAAACCAATAACCAGGTCGCAATAAGCAACAAGGCCATTTCCCAGGCCACAGGAAACATCGCACCTAAGGCGGTCGCTACGGCTTTGCCGCCACGAAAATGGAAGTAAAGCGGAAAGATATGACCAAGGCAGGCGGCAACGGCAATTAAGCCAAGGAAAAATGGTTCAATGCCGAGAAAATAAGATCCCCATACCGGAACCATACCCTTTAGTACGTCAAACCAAAGAGTTAATAGTGCAGGAATTTTTCCGCCCACCCGGTAAACATTGGTTGCTCCCGGGTTACCAGAGCCTTCTTTGCGCGGATCAGGCAGCCCCCAAAGCCGGCAGATAACCACAGCGCTACTGATAGAGCCCAGAAGGTAGGCTGAAAGTATCATCAGTAAAGTAAGCGCTGTCATGGGGTACGAATCCCTCGTTGGTTAAGGTAGACTGCGATTAAAAGTCAATGCCCATAGAATAAGCGGTTTTTTGGGCAATTACCACGGGTTAACACAAATGGAACAAGCAGATATTGATGTCGTCAGTATTGAGGGTCTAACCATAGAAACCATTATTGGCGTTTACGACTGGGAAAAAGAAAAAAAACAGTCGTTAGTGCTGGATATTCAAATGAGCTGGGACAACCAGCGTGCAGCAACTACCGACAATATCGACGACGCTTTAGATTACGCTCTGGTCAGCGAACGGGTTTCGGCTTGGGTGGCAGAGAAGCCACGAGAGTTAATTGAAACGGTTGCTGAAGGGGTTGCTACCTTAATTTTGAATGAATTTGGTGTTCAGAATGTTGAAGTGCGCGTAGCTAAGCCCGGGGCAGTGCCCAATGCGAAAAATGTTGCGGTGACGGTTCGTCGAAGCGTGTTTGATAGTCCGTTTGGGTAAGAGGTAAGGTTGTGGCGCAAGTTTTTCTCGGGGTAGGCTCTAATACGGATCGTGAAAAATACATTCGTGCCGGCTTAGAAGCAATTGCCGAAAGCTTTGGCTGGCGTCAGCGTTCACGAATTTTTCGCAGTGAATCGGTTGGATTTTCCGGCAGTGATTTTTACAACCTGGTGGTAGAGGTGGAGACAAGCCGCTCGGTTACCGAGGTTTTAGCCGAGTGTAAGCGCATTGAACAGCAAAATGGACGAGTGCCTGAAAGTGCCAAGTACAGTCCACGGACGCTGGATATTGACGTGCTGCTTTATGATGATGTAATACGAGCGCAACAGCCGCAATTACCACGTGCTGAGATCCTTGAAAACGCTTTTGTTCTATGGCCGTTAGCTGAAATTGCCGGCGATCTCCTGCATCCTGTTTTGGAAGTCAGTTATCAGCAGCTGTGGGAACAGTATCAGGAGTCCAATAAGCAGGCGCAGCAGCAGTTAGAGCCTCTTGAAAATACTGGCTGGCTGGAGGGTTAAACCAGCGCCTCTGCAAGTATTTGCTCGCGCTGTTCACGCAGTGCATTGCCCAGAGCTTTACCGGTGAGTCCCTGCTGCTGCAAAGCCTGAGAACTAAGTGCTGACGCTTTCTCGGCAGCTAAGCGCAGTTTTTGGTGCTGCTTATCAATAGTTGTCTTTTGTTCTGACCGACTAAACTCGGCTTCCCTTAATTGAAGTAACTGCCCGAGTTTCTCCGGGCGTCGCCAGTAGTCAATTTGTTTTAAAGTGGCCGAAAGCGACTCTGCCTCAGGAAGCTTAGCCTGGGTTATAAAGAGCTCATTATTCCTGGCAAGGGTCGCGGCATCGCGATAGTGGTTTGGAATAGCCAGTCGGCGACAAAACTGCTTGATATCATCGGGTGTCTTTTGCTCTACAAATAAACAGGCAAAACGCAGTATTGCCGAGTCTGAATAAGCTGAAGTCCTGTTGAGTCTTTGCAGCTGGCTATCATCGGCCGTGATACCCGGTAAAACCTGGGGCAGTGCGTCGATACTTTTAAGTAAGTTTAAGAAGACGGAAGGTGTTTCGCTTAACAGTGCTTTTTCCCATTCTCTCCAGACTCTCTCGGGAACTAAGTGACTGAGCTCTTCGCTCTCCGACATCTGTTGCAGTAGCTGCTGGGTTTCTGCAGCCACACTAAACCCTAAATGTGCAAAACGAGCCGCGAACCGCGCAACTCTCAAAACTCGTAGAGGATCTTCTGTAAAAGCTTCTGACACATGTCGCAGTTTACGGGCTTCAAGATCCTGTACACCTTTGTAAGGATCAATAATTGTTCCGTCTTCGCTTTCAGCAATGGCATTAATGGTTAAGTCACGACGAGCAAGGTCCTGCTCAAGAGTAACCTCTGGCGAGGCATAAACGGTAAATTCAGTGTGACCTCTGCCTGACTTTCGCTCGGTACGGGCTAACGCATATTCGTCATGCGTATCCGGGTGCAAAAACACCGGGAAGTCTTTACCTACTTGCTGAAAACCCTGGTTCAGCAGCTCTTCTGAGCGGGCGCCAACAACCACCCAGTCGCGTTCATGCACGGGTAATTTAAGGAGTTTGTCGCGTATTGCACCACCGACTAAATAGACTTCCACTGTTCACCTCAACTTTGTTTGGCATGATCATGTCGAATCACTGGTCGATGTGCAAGCAAGTCGTTACACTGTTGGACAAATAATAACATCAGCACAGTAGCGGACCGATATGTATCAAAACTATTTTGGTCTTCAGGCAGAGCCTTTTTCTATTGCCCCAGACCCAAACTACCTTTACCTGAGTGAACGGCATCAGGAGGCTTTAGCGCACCTTACGCAAGGGCTGCAGGGTAGTGGTGGCTTTATTTTACTGACCGGTGAAGTGGGGACGGGAAAAACCACGGTGTCACGGGCGTTGCTGGAACAACTACCTGAGTCGACTGAAACCGCCTTTATTTTGAATCCGATGCTGAATGAGGACGAACTGCTTGCCAGTTTGTGCGATGAGTTTGGTATCCGTTATCAAAAGCGCTCCGCCACTCGTAAAACTTTGACTGACAAACTCAGCCAGTTTTTCCTGAAAGCCAATGATGAAGGTCGTCAGTGTGTGGTGCTTATTGATGAAGCTCAGCATTTGCGCCCGCAAGTGCTGGAACAGTTGCGGTTGTTAACCAATTTAGAAACTCATGATCGGAAATTATTGCGGGTGATTTTAATTGGTCAGCCAGAGCTTCAGGATTTATTGCGCAGGCAGGAGCTGCGTCAACTGGCACAGCGTATTACCGCCCGTTATCATATTTTGCCGCTGACAGAAGCCGATACTCAACGTTATATTGCATATCGACTTCAGGTGGCAGGAGCGAACCGGCCACTTTTCAGTGCAGCTGCGGCGCGTAAAGCGCATCAAATGACTCAGGGGATTCCCCGTTTATTAAACCTGTATTGCGACCGGGCACTACTGGCGGCCTATACGGAATCAAGTGCAGAAGTTTTACCACGGCACTTACAACAAGCACATGCCGAGCTCAATGGTCCGGCCGACAGAAGAAGCGGTGTTAAGCACCAGTCACCCTTCTGGCGTTGGGCTGGCGCACTTATCTTATTCGTGGCCAGTGCTATAGGAAGCTATAGCCTGGTCAGAGAAACGGCCCCTGAGCCGGACAGGACAACCACCATGCAGTATAAGGCAGCGCAAGAGCTGGCCAGTG
>NZ_DFTS01000041.1:11301-21255 GCF_002383015.1 Idiomarina sp. UBA4206 | reverse complement strand
GCGCGCAAGAGCTGGCCAGTGTATGGGGTTTACCAGAGCCTCCGTTAGACACCGATTTTTGCAAGTGGGTAGAACAATATGACCTTGCTTGCCTGGAGTTACGGCAAAGCCTGCAACAGTTGCGCAGTATTAATTACCCGGCCTTACTTTATAAACGCGACAAAATGGCGAATCTGGTTACCGATGGTACGGCTTTAGACACTAACGGCTGGAATGGTGCCTTTTTAATTTTGTACCAGAAACCGCTGGCAGACAGTCCAGATGAAAAAGAACAGTGGGTGCGTGAACAAGTGCGCGAACATGTAAGTTCAGAATGGCAAAAAAAGTCATCTGAGGAGCAGTTTAAAGCGTTGCAAAAGAGCCAGGGACTTCGCGTGACCGGCAAGTTGGATGAAGCAACGATGGCATGGCTGGCCTCAAGAGCTTCAGATTTTGGGCCCAGATTGAATAAAAGAGCGAGTAAAGAGAGTTAGTCATGTCCTCCTTATTAAAAGCATTAAAGCAACAGCAGTCGCCGCTATTAAAGCAACGGTCAATATTAGACGCGTCTTTAATGGCTACCGACAATAGTACCCGACGTTGGGGGTGGCTAATATGGCCCGCAATAATTGTTGCAGGGGGAGTGCTGGGGGCAGGAACCGCTCAGTGGCTTGCGAAAGAACCAGAGCCTGAAACTGTTGCGGCGGAGCGCTTTAGTTGGGGGAAAACCGAAACCGTTGAAGCGATAAGCTGGGATGCTGAACCGCAAGAAGAAACAGTAGAGGTTGCTAAGAGCTCAGAGTTGCCAGAGCCAGCTTCCACGGACGCATCTCAACCCGAACAAACAGAACCACAGCGTGAAGCTCTCGATTTATCTGCCGTGTCGCCCGACTTGTTAGAGCGTTTTGAAGCCGCAGTGAATGATACCGGTAGTAACAATAATGATAATGCCGATACAAGCGTTATTCCGCCACTAGGTGAGCTTTCGCGTTCATTTCAGCGACAGGTGCCAGCCTTTAGCTACGATAGCCATATGTACCGTTCCAGTGCGTCCCAGCGATGGATTGAACTCAATGGCCAGCGACTATACGAGGGCGATGCGCTGAATCAATTGACTATTCTGAGAATAGAGCCGCAGAAAGTGGTGTTGGTGATGGATTCACAAGCATTCTCACAAGCCGCTTTAGAAGACTGGCAACCGTAGAAATTATTGACATCCCGCAAAGGGATTCATACTCTTGTGCGATAAAGTTTAAACAGGCGTTTGAATTATTTGTTTGAATGCCCGTGTGATTCATACAAGAGGTAATGATATGGCTGACTACAGAGCTCCCCGCGACGATATGGACTTTGTCCTGCACGATGTATTCCGAGTTGCCGACGACTGGCAGCAAACCCCTGAACTTGCCGACATGATGGATGTTGAAACTGCCGGTGCTATTTTGGATGAAGGTGCCAAGGTTGCTGAAAACTTAGTAGCGCCGCTGGCCCGTGAAGCCGACGAGGAAGGTGTTAAATTTGCAGATGGGGTAGTAACAACTCCTAAAGGCTACAAAGAGAACTTTCGCCAGTTAGCTGAAGGCGGCTGGGTTGGCGTAACAGCTAACCCGGACTTTGGCGGCATGGGGTTACCTAAGTCTCTGTCTGCTCAATACGAAGAAATGCTTTGTAGCGCCGATATCGCCTTTTCTCTTTACCCGGGCTTAACCTCCGGCGCTATTATGGCAATTAACTCGCATGGTAGTGACGAACTGAAGAATCATTATCTACCGCGCATGGTTTCAGGTGAGTGGACAGGCACTATGTGCCTGACAGAATCTCATGCCGGAACAGATTTAGGTATTATTCGCAGTAAAGCGATACCAGCTGAGGACGGCAGTTTTTCTATCAGCGGTACTAAGATATTTATCACCGGTGGCGAACACGATTTAGCGGAGAATATCGTTCATTTAGTGTTGGCCAAATTACCTGATGCTCCGGCAGGTACAAAAGGCATTTCGTTGTTTGTGGTGCCTAAGTTTTTGTCTGATGAACAAGGCAACCTGACCGAGCGTAACGCTGTTAGCTGTGGCTCAATTGAACATAAGATGGGTATTCATGGGTCAGCCACCTGCGTCATGAATTTTGACGGCGCAAAAGGCTGGCTGGTCGGTGAGCCGCATCGCGGGCTGCCCGCTATGTTCACCATGATGAACTACGAGCGTCTGGGAGTTGGCATTCAAGGGCTTGGAGCTGCAGAGCGTTCGTACCAGAATGCTTTGGAATACGCTAAAGATCGCATTCAGGGACGAGGCGCTAAAGCAACTCGCAACGACCAGGCCGAAGCCGATTCAATTTTAGTGCACGGCGATGTGCGCCGTATGTTGCTGACCATGAAGTCGCTTACTGAAGGCGGTCGCGCGTTCTCAACCTGGGTGGGTCAGCAGCTCGACCGCTCGAAATACGCCGAAGATGAGCAGGTTAGACAAAAAGCAGATGCGATGGTCGCGTTACTGACACCTGTCGCTAAAGCCTTTTTAACTGACACCGGACTCGAGTGCACGATTCACGGGCAGCAGGTTTTTGGTGGCCATGGTTACGTGCGGGAGTGGGGTCAGGAGCAGTTGGTTCGTGATACTCGTATAGCGCAAATTTATGAGGGCACAAACGGTATTCAGGCACTGGACTTATTGGGTCGTAAAGTGTTTGGTTCGCAAGGCAAACTATTGCAGCCGTTTAATGAAGAAATTCAGAGCTTTCTGGATGAAACGGCGACCGGCAATGAATGGATCCAGCAGCGTGAGCAATTGCAGCAGGCGCTGAATATACTGAATGGTGTCAGCGAGGAAGTACTGCAAAAGGCCGCGGGCGATGAGAACCTTGTTAACAGCGTAGCGGTTGAGTATCTGCATCTGGTGGGTTATGTTTCTTACGCTTACTTGTGGTTGAAGATGGCGATAGCAGCTGAGCCACTGGTAAGCGAGAAACCCTATTTGGCAACCAAAACAAAAACGGCCCGCTTCTATTTTGCGCGTATTCTGCCACGTATTCATAGCCTGGCTTTAGCGATAAAAGACGGTAGCGAAAGCCTTTATTTACATAGTGACGATGACTTCTAAAAACGAAAAATCACAAGAAACAGCACTGACGTTCTATCGTGACAGTCGCCGCCCCCAAGCGTGGGGCGGCTTCTTTTTAGCGATATGGATGGCAATTTATATTGGTGATGGAGTTCCCCTGTGGATTATCATCACGGGCGCATTGCTGACCATGGCGATTGTTATGACGATTGTCGTGAAATTCAGGCCATTGCAGCCGGCTGCGTTTTATCGTGACCTTGAATTGACAGAAAAGCGCCTGATTTTGCCACCAAGAACTTATCAGCTCGATAAACCACCGGTATTACACCGGTACGAGAAAGACTTGGCCGGGTTGAGCTTTGCTGATGAAAAAGGACGCCGGCAGGAAATTATTATCGTTTTTAATGATAGCCTCAGGCAGCAGTTGGATGATTACCAAATAGAATTGAAAAATTACGAAGAGTAAAATAAAAAGCCAGCGATTTCTCGCTGGCTTTTTTGTACCTTACTTTGCTTTTAATCGTCTAAAGACAATAACGTTGCGTTACCACCAACAGCAGTAATGTTATCACTGCGTGTTTTTTCGGTGACGAAACGGGTAAGGTAATGTGGACCACCAGCCTTAGGCCCGGTACCAGACATGCCGCGACCACCGAATGGTTGCACGCCGACAATTGCGCCTATCTGGTTACGGTTAATGTAGACGTTACCCACATCGATTCGGCTTGCAACATCGTATGCAAAGGTTTCGTTCCGGCTGTGAATGCCAAAGGTTAAACCGAAGCCGGTATTGTTGATGCTATCAATAACCTCATCAATTTCGCTGGTTTTATAGCGTATCACGTGCAGTATTGGGCCAAAGTTTTCTTTTACCAGTTGGCTAATACTGTCAATTTCTATCGCCGTAGGTGCGACAAAGGTGCCACCCATAGCATAATCAGGCAGAGGTGCGCGCGCAATTAAGCGTCCCGCCTGCTGAATGTCAGAAATGTGCTGTTCCAGGTTGGTTTTGGCGATACCATCAATAACCGGACCGACATCGGTTTCATGCAGTAATGGGTCGCCAACCTGCAATTCTTCCATAGCACCGCGTAGCAAGTCGATAATACGATCAGCCACGTCGTCCTGCACAAAGAGAACGCGCAGAGCTGAACAGCGTTGTCCGGCGCTCTGGAAGGCGCTGGCAACTACGTCGGTGACAACTTGCTCTGGCAGAGCGGTTGAGTCAACCATCATGGCGTTCTGTCCACCGGTTTCCGCTACCAGAGGGACGATTGGGCCTGTTCGTGCCGCTAATGCACGGTTAATTGCCTGAGCTGTATAAGTTGAACCGGTAAAGCAAACACCACCAATATCTTCCTGACTGGTTAAGTAGCTGCCGACCTCGGCACCACTACCCGGCATAAAGTGCAATACGTTGCCCGGAATGCCAGCTTCTAAAGCTAACTGCACCGCGCGGTAGGCAATTAACCCCGTCTGCTCTGCTGGTTTGGCAATAACTGAGTTACCGGTAACTAACGCTGCCGCAACCTGACCGACGAAAATTGCTAATGGGAAGTTCCATGGGCTGATACAGATAAAGGTGCCTCGACCTTCAACGAATAGCTCGTTGTCTTCGCCTGTTGGTCCTGGCAACTGAATGGGTTTACCCATGAGCTCACGGGCCTGGTTGGCGTAATAGCGACAGAAGTCTACGGCTTCGCGAACTTCGTCGATACCATCCTGTAAGCCTTTGCCCGCTTCGACTGAACATAAAGCGATCAGTTCGTTACGGTTAGCTTCCATTAGATCCGCGAATTTTTCCAGGCATTGTGCACGCTCTTCGGTCGGCACGTCGCGCCAGGATTTGTAGGCGGCGTTGGCGCTTTGTAGCGCTTTCTCGGAAAGCTTTTTATCGCCCCAGTAAATGCGGCCAGCCTGTTTAGCTGTTTCCTGAGGGCTGGTAATACTGACATGGTGGTCGGTTTCAACGGTTTTTCCATCAACGATGGGACCGCCTTGCCACTGTTTGTCGCGGTACTGTTGAACCGCTGCAATAAAATCATCTGCTTGTGAGTGAATATTCATATTCAATCCTAACGAATTTGTGCGATCCCCATACATTTGAGGGGGAAGTGGAATTTTGCTGTTTGCGTACTTTTCGTAACCTGAAGCTGTTTTCATGGGGTGTTCAACCAGCTCATTGACTGGCGTATCTGAATCTAACAGCTTGTGAACAAACGACGAGTTAGCACCGTTTTCTAACAGACGACGAACTAAATACGGCAGCAAATCTTTGTGCGGGCCAACTGGCGCGTAAATGCGAACAACCATGCCCGGATTCTGCTCCATTATGGTGTCGTATAAGCTGTCACCCATGCCGTGTAAGCGTTGATATTCAATGCGCCGCTTATGGGTTTCGTTCATTTGTTCAATGGCCACAAAGGTTTGCGCATTGTGAGTAGCAAACTGCGGATAAATAGCTCCGTCGGTATCGTCACTTAACAAATAGCGTGCGCAGGCCAGATAAGAAATATCACTATGAGACTTGCGGGTAAATACAGGGTAGCCGNNCGAGCAGACCGTTTTCCTGAGTCCACTTAATTTCGTTATCCCAATAGGCGCCTTTAACGAGGCGTACCGGTATTTCGTCGCCACACTCTTTGGCCAGAGCTGTTATCCAACATAAAGTTGGCAGGGCACGTTTTGAATAGGCCTGGACCACCAGACCAAATCGAGGCCAGCCTTTGCAAACACCGCTGCGATAGACTTTTTCAAATAACTCCAGTGACAGCTCATGGCGGTCGGCCTCTTCGGCATCAATGGTCACACCAACATCAGCTTCTTTTGCCAGCTTAACCAAGTCAGTTAAGGTGGTGGCAAGCTCAGTCAGTACGCGTTCGTGGTTGGCCGATTCATAGCGGGGATGCAATGCCGACAACTTGATTGAAATGGTCGGTCGTGGTGCATCCGGGTTATTAAATTCTTCTTTGGTAATGGTCTTAATTGAGTTGACGTACTGCTGCTTGTAGTAGTTCGCATCTTTCATCGTTAATGCGGCTTCACCAAGCATGTCGTAAGCGTGAGTATAACCTTTATCGCGGTTGTCGCGACTTTCTTTCAGGGCTTCCTCAATGCTGCGTCCCAGCACAAACTGCTTACCCATAATTTGCATGGCGGTGTACGTCGCCTTGCGAATGACCGGCTTGCCGAGCTTACGGATAAGGCGTCGAAAAGCACCGCGTGGTGTTTCCATTGGCTTGCCGGTGGGGTTCGTTACACTGTTTGTCAGTGCCAGACCCCAGGTACCGGAATTGACTAACCATGAGGCGCTCTGGCCCATGTGCTTTTGCCAGTCGCCGCCGGAAAGTTTGTCCTGAATTAATGCGTCTGCTGTATAACCATCGGGTATACGTAATAGTGCCTCGGCAAGACACATTAAAATGATACCTTCTTTAGTATCCAGGCTGTACTCTTGCAAAAAGGCGTCAACAACGCCGTTATCTGCCCGTTCCCTCACTTGCTCAACTAATTTAGCTGCGCGCTCGGTAACTGCGCTAACCGTTTCATCATCGGCAGGAACCAGCGGCAGTAGCTCACGCATATATTGGTCTTCGTCAACAATATAATTGTCAGTAATTGCCTGCTGTAAGGACTTTAAGTCCTCAGCCTGATGCTGTTTGGATAGCACCTCACTCGCTTTGAACATAGCATCTCCTGTATAGCCAGGCCGAAGCTCGGCGTGCTTCCCCAATGTTGGGAATCAGCGCAAGTATAAGCTTATTATTGCGCTGGTAAAGACCCTTTATGGTCGGATCTCACGTTGCAACTTTTCACCCTTAGTGTCAAGTGAACTAAATGCCCGTGTTTGTTGACCGTTAGCCGCCAAGCCAGTACCTTTAATCTAACTTATTAAACGCATCGGAATCGATTTATGTCACAAGAAGTTGAGCTCAAATTACTGATTGCTCCTGAACAACGAGAAAAAGCACTCGAAGTCTGCCAGTCGTTGGCGGATGCTAATCAGGCTAAGCCCAATAAAGAGCAGTTTGAACTTACAAACGCTTACTTTGACACATCCGATTTGCGTTTACGTCAGTTCGATATTGGATTACGGATACGTAGCTATAAAGATCATAAAGAGCAAACAATCAAATTGGCTGGCCGGGTTATGGGCGGCATGCATCAAAGGCCCGAGTACAATGTTAATGTTGACAAGGACAAGCCTGACTTAACCTTATTTGACAACGAAATATGGCCGGATGACTTCCCGGTATACGATATCCAGCGAGACTTAGATACCCTATTTGTGACTGACTTTATGCGCACTCAATGGCGACTTCCCAGTGGTGAAGGTGTTATCGAGATGGTTTTTGATGATGGCTATATTGAGTCCGGGGAGCAACGTGAGCCGATAGCTGAAATTGAGCTTGAAGTGCAAAAGGGGTCTTTAACTGAGGCCTATCGACTGGCAAATGAACTGGTTAAAAAAGCGGGTGCGAGAGTAGGCTCGCTCAGTAAAGCTGCAAGAGGTTACTTATTAGCAGGGAAAAGCCTGCTTGAACCATTTACGCAGATGCATTACGTACCGCTAAAGTCGGAATATAATGTCGGTCAGGCATTATATCGGTCGTTAGAATCCGGGCTACGTCATTGGCAGCACAATGAAGCCTGTCTGGAGTTTCAGCCCAGTGTAAGAGCCGTGCAGGGCATGGCAGATGGTATTCAAATGGTGCAGGTTGTACTGGAGCAGCTGATTGAAAATGGTATAGGAGAGCGCCGGTTACTGACCAATATCTCGCAAATAATGTCGAAGCTGCAGTGGTTAAAACGTTTTGAAGGGCTGGACGAATTAACCGCTGAAGATGGCGCTTATCATCGTGCGCTTAAGCGCTATAACAAGCTTTATGAGTCGCTGCTTAATAGCCAGGAGGATGTGATAAGGCTGACGGAAGTTTCGGAGCTGGTTCACTCAGTCAGCTATCAGAGAACGCTACTGGAACTGTCTGAATTTCTTTTCAAAGAAGAAATGACCGAAGAGTTAGAGCAGCCAGTTTTGCCCTGGAGCAGCCAGCTATTGAAAAGTGACTGGCAACTCGTGCAGACGGCTTTTTCAGAGCACGAAAGATTAAATGAAGAAGGCTATCTGAAATTGCTGACACCCTTGCAAAACAGCTTGCTTATGGGGACGTGCTTCGGTCATTTGTTTGATCCTGACTTAAGGGAAAAATTCCGTTTGCCGTGGCAAGATTTAGCAAGAGGCATCCGCGAAATTACGGCCCTGCATATTTTGCATGAGCGTATCAAAGAACGTGACGACGAAATTGATGAAAAGTTAATGGAATGGCAAAAGGTGCAGCGAGAATCCTTGTTGAAAGCGCTGGAGTATTCGCGAAAAGCAGCTCTGAAACGTGAACCCTATTGGATGAATTAAGGTAGCTATGCTGACTCCCGGCAAAGAATTACTTAAAGAGAGTGAGGCCGCCTGGCAACGCTACCAGGATGTTGCTTCCGGTTCCCTGTTAAACAATGAACAGCAGCAACTGCTAAGGTCTTTATTTGCTGTAAGCCCATTCATAGGCCGTGTAGCAGAAAGTTATCCCGAGCAATTGGTCACTGAGCTTTTTGTTGCTAGTAAGACAGCCATTCAGATGCCCGACGTGAGCGGCTATGAAGCGCATATTGCAGAGGCGTTAGAACCTTTAAATAGTGAAGAGGACGCCAAAAAGTGCCTTCGGCAATTGCGTCATTGCTGGATGGCAAAGCTGGCCGCCGCTGATATTTTACAGCAACTTTCTCTAAAAGAGTCTCTGGCTCACTATAGTGCTATTGCTGACGCTGCAATCAGCGAAAGCTTAAGTTGGCTGTTCGAGCGTTATATTAACCGTCATGGTAAGCCGCTTGATGCCGAAGGCAACCTCTTGCCGCTGTTGATTATTGGCATGGGAAAACTGGGCGGAAGAGAATTAAATTTTTCGTCGGATATCGATCTTATTTTTGCGTTCCCTGAGCAAGGTGAGACTCAGGGACCGGGCCGTAACTTAGAGCATGGTGTTTTTTATAAACGATTGGCGCAGTCGCTTATTGGTTTACTCGATGAAACGACCGCCGACGGCCAGGTTTTCCGGGTTGATATGAGGCTTCGGCCTTTTGGCCAGTCGGGTCCTTTAGTGACCAGTGTTAACGCGTTAGAGCATTATTATCAGGAGCAAGGGCGTGACTGGGAGCGTTACGCTATGGTAAAAGCCCGGATGATAGGCGCAGATGAACAATACCAGCAGGCATTTCAGCAATTAATACGACCCTTCGTTTATCGTCGCTACATTGATTTTGGTGCGATTGAAGCCTTGCGTAAAATGAAGCTTCTTATTACGCAGGAAACTCGGCGCCAGGGCGTGAAAAATAATATAAAGCTGGGTGCCGGTGGCATCAGAGAAGTCGAGTTCATTGTTCAGGCACATCAGCTTATTCGCGGGGGACAGGAAAAATCCCTGCAGACACGCTCGGTTTATAAAGCGATGAATGAACTGACTGAGTTAGACTTAATTGATCAGAAGCAAGCCAGTCAGTTATTAGATGACTATGAATATTTGCGTGTTATAGAGCATCGTCTGCAGCAAATAGATGACCAACAAACTCAGCAATTACCGTCAGATGAGCTGGGTCGAGCGCGCTTATGCGCTATGTTAGATGAGCCGAATTGGCAAGAGCTGCAAGATAAAATTGATCAATGTATGGCCCGCATTCATAGTGAATTTCGGCAGGTAGTTGGGGATGAGTCCGAAGATGACGAAGATGAGCAGAGCTTGCAGGTTTTATGGCAGGACATGCTGGATGATGATGCGGCGATAGAGATTCTGGAAAGTGAAGGGGTCAACGAGCCACAGGCTTTATGGACACAAATTAAAAACTTCCGTCAGGAGAGCCGTCGCCGATC
>NZ_DFTS01000041.1:3701-11176 GCF_002383015.1 Idiomarina sp. UBA4206 | reverse complement strand
GGAGAGCCGTCGCCGCAGTTCCGGCCCCCGGGGACGAGCAGCTTTAGCTCGCTTAATGCCCATGATGCTGCGCCACGCAATTCAACATCAACATCCGGAACGTTTGCTGGAAAGGCTGTTATCCATCATTAAAGCCGTGATGAGTCGTACGGCCTATATCGAGCTGCTTGCGGAAAACCCCGGTGCACGCGAACAACTGTGCAAACTTTGCATGGCAAGCCCATGGATTTCGGAGCAGCTGGCATTACACCCGATACTTTTAGATGAGCTTATCGATCCCCAGCAACTCTATAGTTTGCCCGAATCGAAGGATTATGCGTCGGTGTTGCGGGAGTATTTGCTGAGGATCCCCGAGCAGGACTTAGAAACGCAGATGGACGCTTTACGGCAAGCCAAACAAGCGTTGCAGTTAAAAATAGCGGCCGCCGATATTAGTGGTGTTCTTGAACTGATGAATGTCAGTGACCACTTAAGCGCGCTGGCTGAAGCTATTATCGCTGAGGTGGTCGGTCTCGCATGGCATCACCTGACACAAAAGCATGGCAAGCCAGAGGGCACCAGTGTCGACAACACAGGCTTTGCCGTGCTCGGCTATGGAAAGCTCGGTGGTCAGGAATTAGGGTATGGCTCTGATCTCGATCTCGTTTTTGTTACAGACGCCAATTATCAGGGCCAGACCGATGGTCAACGACCTATAGAAGTTCAGCAATTTTACTTGCGTCTTGCGCAACGGATCTTGCACTTATTTACTACGCGGACTGTGGCTGGCATTTTGTACGACGTTGATTTGCGCTTAAGGCCTTCAGGCCAGGCGGGACTACTGGTGACTCAGGTAAGCTCATTTGCACGTTATCTGAGGGACGATGCCTGGACCTGGGAATTACAGGCATTGGTTCGGGCCAGACCGGTATTTGGTGTTCCGGCATTGCGTGAAACCGTTATGGATATACGACGCAGTATTTTGTCTCAGCCCAGAAACGAGCAGGAATTGCGTAAAAGCATTGTGGAGATGCGAGAGAAAATGCGTGAGCATTTAGCACAACGCAACAGCAGCATGTTTGACCTAAAACAGGACGCGGGTGGCATTGCGGACATTGAGTTTATAACGCAGTACATCGTACTACGGCACGCACATAATCACCCGGAGTTATGTCAATACAGTGATAACGTCAGACTTCTGACTGAGGCACAACAACTGCATTTGTTATCTGAGGTGAATGCGCAAAATTTGATTAACGCTTTTCAGATTTTCCGTTGCGAGAGTCATGCTTTGGCATTACAAGGCGAGCAGTTGCTGGAAGAGCACAACCTGGATGCTGAGCGTCAGGCTGTACTCGACTGCTGGAATCAATTGCTGGAAGATCAACGGTAGTAGCTTGGCATATCAGGGTCGGGGCGCGTTTTAAAGCGCCGATGAACCCAGAGGTATTGCTCCGGAGCTTTTAGTATTGCTTGTTCGGCTAACTGATTAACCCGCTCTGCATCGGCTTTATCGTCGCCGCTGGGGAAGTTCTCAAGTGGTGGCTCGTAATAAAGATCGTACCCACTGCCGTCATCACGTCTGACACAGCGGCTGACCAGTACCTTGCAATTAGGGTTACGTGCAAAAAGCATGGTGCCTAAAGTGGTGGAGGTGTCTGGTACCTCGAAAAACTTAACGAACTCAACACGGCGCCGGCCATAATCTTGATCCGGCAGGTAACCGGCAATATCTCCCTGAGTCAGCGCATTCATCATGGCCTTAACATCGCGACGTTGGATCATGTACTTGTTTGAGCGCCCACGTCCGCGAGTCTGCAAAAATTCCATCACCGCATTATTGTGAGGACGATACAAGCCGACGGCTGGTTCGACAAAGCCATGCAGTCGCGCATGGACTTCCAGACTAAGGAAGTGAAAAAGCAATAACAGAATACCACTGCCGTCTTCCTGAGCTTTGCGAAGGTGTTCCTCACCGTGAATGTGCAGCTTTCGTTTAATTCGCCAGTTTGGCCACCACCAGGCCATGCCAATTTCAAAATAAGCGATACCGGTGTTTTTCATATTTTCGGTCAGTAACGCTTCAATTTTTTCATCGCTATAGTCAGGGAAACACAGCTTCAAGTTGGTTCGGGCAATGTTGACCCGGCGCGGCATGAGCTTCTTAAACAGTAAGCCTAACCCCCGACCCATAGCAAGTTGCAGGCGGTATGGCAGCCACGAAACACTGTAAAGGACAAAGACACCAAGCCAGGTTAGCCAAAACTTAGGATGCAGAAAGTAGAACTTAAATTTGGGAGGTTCGATCACAACAGATGCCGCTAATTATTCTTCAATTATCGCGGATAGTAACATAAAACATTTGAAATAAGGCACCACCTATAAGCGGCGGTGCCCTGGTCTGCTCTGTTAGTCAGCCGCAGTGCCTTCTACATTTTCAGAAAGGCTACTGTTTATCGCTAACAGGTCTTGTTCTTGTAACTGTCCTGCAGCTTGTTCAAGGCGTAGAATTTGACGGATATAACCATAACGAGCTTCAGATAAATTACGTTTTGCATTATAGAGGTTACGGGTGCTATCCAGTACATCAACGATAGTACGAGTACCGACTTCAAAACCGGCTTCAGTGGCTTTCAATGCACTCTCTGCAGACACAACAGACTGCTGAAACGCATTAATGCTGGCAATAGACGCTGAAACCTCGTAGTAGGCATTACGTACCTCGCGTTCAATATTCCGGCGAGTCTGAACCATTTGTTGGCTGCTGGCCACATAGTTGTCGCGAGCCTGAGCAACTTCCGCTGATGTACGGAAACCTGAGAAAATAGGTACGCTGACATTCAAACCAATAGAGCGGCTGTCCAGACGAGGTAAATCTGTTGTCTGTTGACCATTCTGATTCGAAATTGTGCGCTCTGTGTCCGATGTAGAATAGCTGGCCTGAAGTGAGACTGTAGGATAATGACCACCCTGGCGCAGCTTAATTTGCTGCTCAGCAATGTCTACCTGAACTTTACTTTCCAATAGGCTAAGGTTGCCATTTTCAGCTTTTTTCACCCACTGACGAACATCTTCTGGTGCCGGATCGCTCGGTGAAAAAGTTTCGGTATCTAAAGCTGCCAATGTTTGCGGGTATTGGCCGGTAATTTCGCGAATGTCTTCTAAGGCAATTTCAACCGCATTGCGAGCCTGAATCTCACGTGCGACAGCGCTGTCGTATTGAGCCTGTGCTTCGTGAACATCGGTAATAGCGGTTAAGCCGACTGAAAAGCGTTGCTTGGTTTGTTCAAGCTGGCGCTCGATAGCCTTCTTTTCGGCTTCTGCGAAAGATAAGTCATCACGGGCCTGAAGAGCCTGGAAGTACGCATTAACAACACGTAACATCAGGTCTTGTTGGGCGTTGCTGTAGGCAACTTCCGCCTGATAGGCTTGCTTCTCTGCAATGTCGGCGTTTCTCCAGACAGTCCAGTCAAAAATACTCTGGTTCAGCGTAATGCCGGCTTGCCAGCCACTGCTGTCGCTATCGAAAACTTGAATGCCTGACTCAAAAACTAGCGGGGATTCGCTTGTTGAGTCACTGTAACCAGCTTCTCCCGAAACCTGAGGCAGGAATCCTGACTTGGCAATATCAATACCTTTTTGTGCGGCATCACGCTCTGCTGCGGCACGTAATAAGGTCGGATCATTATCAACTGCTAAGCGATAAATTTGAGCCAAATCTTCAGCATTTGACGTAAAAGTGACTGTGGTCAATGCCAGACCGACAGCTGCCGACAAAAGATGCTTTTTCATGGTAGTCAGTTTCCTGTTACTTGACATGCAATGTTCAATAATTGCGCATAGTTTACATACAGCGCTGAATGATTACCAGTGTAAATGATTTGCGCAAATACTTTAAGAAAAACATGGTTTCAGAATTCGCTCAAGTGTAACAGAATGTTTGTTTTCAGTTACTCTCAATAATAGGACTCGTTAGTATGGCAATTCGTTTTCACCGAGATGATGTGAAAGTAAAGGAAAAGACACCGCTTTATCAAGGTTTTTTGTCAGTTTATCGCTATTCTTTACAACACCGTTTGTTTTCTGGTGACTGGAGTCCGGTCATTGACCGGGAATTAATGGAACGGGGACATGCGGTTGTTGTTATACCTTATGACCCGGTAACCGATGAGTTGGTGGTTGTTGAGCAGTTCCGCGTAGGCGCACTTGAGGACGAAAATGGACCTTGGTTGTTTGAGTTTGTCGCCGGGATGTTTGATGCCGACGAGAGCGCTGAAGAAGTGGCAACTCGTGAACTGGAAGAAGAAGCTGGTTTAACAGCCAAACGTTTAATTTACGCTACCAGTTATTACTCCAGCCCGGGTGGTACCGATGAAAAGTTAACGATTTATATTGCGGAAGTTGATAGTAAATCGGCTGCCGACTTTGGTGGTCTCCCTGAAGAAGACGAAGATATACGCGTGCATGTGATACCAAGGGATAAAGTTATCGCTATGCTTGAACGTGAAGAAATCAACAACGCAGCCAGTGTAATTGGGTTACAATGGTTGCAGTTACACCATGATAAGGTGTTCTCTGATCTGGAGTAAACTGAGGTTTTATTATGCTACAGCGCTATGTTGTCGACGTGGCTGAACTGCACCGACTGAACGAACTTAACTACGCAGGGTTGTTGCCTCTGCTGTCCCAGCTTGAGTCTCAGGCTCAGGTTACGATTTATGCCGGGGAGCATTTAGCATTCAGTTTGCGCAACGTGAGTGAAGCGCGCTATACCTCAGACATTGAAATTGAACAGTTGAAGCCGGACTGGGCAGACTACCTGCATGCTAAAATGACGGTGCGGTTATATCATGATGTGCGTATGGCTGAGATTATATCCAGTCAGGGCGTTACTCGTTTAGCCGCACGTTATCAGCAGCCTAACCGTGAAATGCGGCACCAGGATGAAAAGCATCAGGTGAATCAATTTTTGGCCGACTGGTTAACCTTGTGTCGTAAGCAGGGCCATATTCAGCCTAAGCTGAGCGAAACTGCTCAGAAATTTATGCCGTACTACTTCAAATAGACGCCAGTTAGCGGTAAATTGAAGCACACTTTTCGTGGATCGAGCCAATAATAAAAACAGGGACTCATGACAGACTATAAATCCGACTCCATTGAGGTGCTGAACGGACTGGAACCGGTTCAGCGCCGCCCCGGTATGTACACTGACACCTCTCGGCCTAATCATTTAGGTCAGGAGGTTATAGATAATAGTGTCGATGAAGCTCTGGCGGGGCATGCCAAAACGTTGCTTGTTGTTCTGCATCAGGACCAGTCGCTGGAAGCCACCGACGATGGTCGGGGAATGCCGGTGGATATTCATCCGGAAGAAGGTGTTCCGGGTGTTGAGCTGATCATGAGTAAACTGCATGCCGGCGGTAAGTTTTCGAATAAAAACTATCCATTTTCCGGTGGTTTGCATGGTGTTGGTATCTCGGTGGTTAACGCTTTATCCAAGCGTGTTGAACTGACCATTAAGCGTGATGGGCAAGTTTATGAAATGGCCTACGAGAACGGCGATAAAGTCAGTGAGTTGGAAGTAACCGGAACGGTGGGGAAAAGAAACACCGGTACACGAGTTCACTTTTGGCCGGACCCTCAATATTTCGATTCTGCAAAATTCTCTGTTACCAAGTTAAAACACATATTGCGCGCTAAAGCTGTGCTATGTCCCGGCCTGACAATTACCTTCCGTAATAAAATTGATGACACGGAAGATACCTGGTTTTATCAGGATGGCTTAACGGATTATTTGGTTGAGGCGGTTAAGGATGTACCGACCTTACCGGAAGAACCCTTCGATGGTAGTTTTAGCTCGCAAACAGAAGGTGTTGACTGGGCTGTTACCTGGCTGCCTGAAGGTGGCGAAGGGGTCTCTGAAAGTTACGTTAACTTAATTCCGACCACGCTGGGCGGTACTCATGTAAACGGACTACGTCAGGGGTTACTGGAGGCTATGCGTGAGTTTTGTGAGTTCCGTAACCTGTTACCCAGAGGGGTCAAGTTAACTCCGGAAGACGTATGGGAACGTTGTAGCTATATTTTGTCGACCAAAATGCAGGACCCTCAGTTTGCAGGGCAGACAAAAGAGCGCTTGTCCTCGCGGCAGTCCGCCAGCTTTGTCTCCGGGGTGGTAAAAGACTCTTTTAGCCTTTGGCTGAATGAGCATACCGATCAAGCTGAACTTTTAGCCGATGTCTGCATTAGCAACGCGCAAAGACGACTAAAAGCCAGTAAAAAAGTGGTTCGTAAAAAAGTAACGCAGGGCCCGGCGCTACCCGGAAAGCTCACAGACTGTTCAAGTCAGGAGCCCGGCAGAAGTGAATTGTTTTTAGTGGAAGGGGATTCAGCGGGCGGCTCTGCCAAGCAGGCGCGCGACCGTGAATTTCAAGCGATCATGCCATTGCGCGGAAAAATCCTGAACACGTGGGAAGTTGATTCCGGCGAGATTTTGGCGAGCCAGGAAGTGCATGATATTTCCGTCGCGATTGGTATGGACCCGGGTAGCGAAGATCTGAGCGAGCTGCGCTATCACAAAATTTGTATTCTGGCGGATGCGGACTCAGATGGTTTGCATATCGCCACGCTTTTGTGTGCACTGTTTGTAAAACATTTTCCGGTGTTGGTGCGCAACGGTTTTGTCTATGTGGCTATGCCGCCGCTGTACCGTATCGACATAGGCAAAGAAGTGTATTACGCACTGGATGAAGGTGAGAAAAACGGCGTACTCAATCGCATCGCCGCTGAAAATAAAAAGGGTAAGCCTAATGTGCAGCGCTTTAAAGGTTTGGGTGAAATGAACCCTTTGCAGTTGCGCGAAACTACCATGGCGCGCGATACCCGTCGTTTGGTGCAACTCACTATTGGTGAAGATGACGGCACCATGCAAATTATGGATATGATGCTCGCTAAAAAGCGCGCGGGGGATCGAAAAACCTGGCTGGAAGAAAAAGGCAATCTGGCGGAAATTGCGGTTTAGCTGGTCAATTCATAGATAATCCTTTTAACTGCTTTCCTGATTCGTAAAAAGCAAACCCGCAATGGTTTGCTTTTTTTATTGGGGCTGTAAGCTGTTCCGGCGATCCATTGCACATCTATAGCTTGCAGACTCGCACCTTGGCAAAAGTTGACTACACTTTCTACATAATTCCCATAACACCTGTTCAGGAAGTGATCATGAAAAATAATGTTAATTGGTTTCTGCTATCTTCCCTTGTGCTCCCATCGCTGCTTTTGACAGGGTGCGGTGGCGGTAGTGGCACCGAAAAAGCACCGGCACCTTCGGGCCCTAATGCCTTTGTTGCGGGCACTCATCCGCGTTTTGATCCGGTAATTGCTGACCTTCCGTTCAATACCGACCTGATTTTTGCTGCCGCGGCCACAACGGATGGCACCGCCAATCTGGGCGCGGCGACTGACCCGGTGCGCGCGACTATGAATCAGCTGGATGGTTT
>NZ_DFTS01000041.1:584-3578 GCF_002383015.1 Idiomarina sp. UBA4206 | reverse complement strand
GTGTCGGGGTGGTTGGCCCAGCTAACTATGATGTGGTGGTGGTGTCGCAGGATGGCGGAACAAATAATGTGATCCGTATTCGCCCAACCAAACCGCTTAAGTCCAAAACCAAATATCTGGTGTTTATCACTGATGATGTGAAAAATGCCAGTGGCGCCAGCCTGACCCGCTCCTGGAGCTACAACTCCCTGCGCGATCCTAACTACCAAACACTTAGCTCGCTGTTACCTGTGCGCTCAGCCATTGTCGGGTGGGAGACACTCGCCAGTGGATTTCTGGCGGCAGTGAGTGGCGGCCAGCTGACGGCTGCAACAGCGAAAGAAAAGTTAGTGTTGACCTATACCTTCACCACAACTGATCCAGTCACCGGCTTGGTTGCTATGGCATCACCCCGCGCGGCGGTTGCCAGCACTCAAATTGCGGCAGGGGCAGCACCTGCAACGGCGGTGGCAAATGCTGTGACTCTGGATTCAATCGGCCTTTTGTCCACGCCGAAAAAACGTGATCTGGGTGTGTCAGGGCTTACAGGTATCGATTTCAATACTTTTAGCCCTGCACTGGCTGCCAATGTCGGCAAGCTGTACACCGGCTATATCAAACTTCCTTACTACCAAACCGCAGCCACAGGGTTACCCTTTGGCGAATACCTGAAGCGCAATTGGAAGCCAGATCTCACGCTTGCGGGCGCCTTGGGGGTGACTGTGCCCGCTGATGTAGACGGCAGTTACAACGTCACTTATCGCTATCCCTTTGCGGCTAAAACGGGCGATGAATCTGTGCCTCTGCAAGTCACTATGCCACAGGATAATTGGGTGCCCGGTTATGCAGGAGCCGCTAACTGCGGTCAGATCTACGCAGCCACAGGCTATCCCACTGTCATCTACGTGCATGGTATTACCAGTGATCGCGCCTCAGTGTTGGCGTTGGGTCATACGCTGGCAAGCCAGTGTATAGCTACGGTCGCTATCGATTTGCCAGTACATGGTATTCCCGCTAACAGTGACTTGGTGAAAGTACTCAATGTAGAAAAAAGCCAATCGATACCTTTTGCCGCACTTTATGGCGCCAATGCGCCCCACGAGCGCCATTTCAATGTGGCGGTTGTTGGTGGTGCACCTGCACCCATGAACTTTACCGCTCCCGGGGTGGCGGATGGTTCAGGTGCGCAATTTATTAATCTCGGTTATCTGACTAATACGCGCGATAACAACCGTCAGGCGGTGATGGATTTGCTCAACCTCAATGCCAGCCTTGGCGGAGTGAATACCGAGATTCGCAAATCTGTTACTACTGGTTTAGATGTAAATCGTGTCTATGTAGTGGGTGTCTCACTGGGTGGCATTTTGGGCAGTGTGTTTACGACTGTTAACCAAATGGCAATCGCCAATGATGCGTTGGTTGGTCTGCCCTCCGGTCTCAACCCTATTCGCGGTTTGGTAACCAGTGCAGCAGGCACGCAAGTAGCGCAAATTCTGGTGAATTCTGCGACCTTTACACCGGTAATTAACGGTGGCTTGGCGGCCAGTGGCGTAAATGTCGGTACCAGTAATTATGAGCGGTTCCTCTATGCAGCACAAAGCGCGATGGACGCGGGCGATCCGGTGAACTATATGCAGACATTGGCGGCGCTGGGCGTGCCAACGCTGGTGCAACAGATCAATGGCGATGTAGTAATCCCCAATGGTGCGGCGAGTGCCCCATTAGCGGGAACCTCGGCTATGGCCTCTCTGCTGGGCGCAACACAATTGGGCTTGGGTTCTACCCAGTTGGGGCGCGGTTATGTCAAGCTCACTGCGGGCGGCCATGTTTCATTGTTGCGACCTGAGAATGGCGCTTTGAATGTGACTAGCGAGCTGCAAACCCAGGTAGTCACATTTATCTTAAATAGCGGCAAAGTGTCCGTAGGCGGGGGAGCGCCAGGCAATATCGAATAGCCTCCGAACATCATCAATCCGATTCAATCAAACCCCGGTTTTCCGGGGTTTTTTTATCGCTAGAGTTTTACGCGGTGATGGCGCAATAACTGCAGGTAAATTAAGGTAAACTTCCGACCAATTTGCAGGCCCGCTATGTTGATGAGTTGAATTATGACCCCACGCAATTATCTATATCTGCTTAAAAAGTACGACGAATATCAACCACAAATCGAACGTTTATTGGAGTCGATTGTGAGTTCACTATCACCCAATAAATTGGCAACGTCTCAAGAGCAACTAAACGAAGTCGTCAAACGGTTGCACAAATCCTATCCATTTGTGGAGTTGCTCTACTGTCTCGATGAAAACGGTGTGCAAACGACCGAGTCGGCAGCATCGCCTACGGTTCCTGACCCTAAGCGGCGTGAGCCGGGTTTTGGTTCGGATCGCAGCAATCGTATTTACTACAGGTCGGCGCGCGATAATAGCTCAAAGATTACGGTGACTCAGGCCTACCTTTCCAGTGCAACGCATCAACTGGCTATTTCTGCAGTGCAACGTTTTGTTGATGCTGAAAATACCACTCGCTATGTGGTGATTAATTTTAATTTGGAAAAGCTGATTACTTTTTTAAATGGCGATAGTTTGCGCAGGGTTGTGCATCCCGTGTTTCAAGTGATTTACGGCATCATCGGCATTATGTTGGTTGTGGTGTCCATGCTGTTGCTATATTCAGCTGGCCAATCGTTATATGAAATGATTCATGAGCATACCAATACCGCAACCCAAGCGTTCCAATCGGTCATTTTAGTTACCCTGGGCTTGGCGATTTTTGATTTGGGAAAAACAATTCTCGAAGAAGAAGTGTTGTTGCATAAAGATATACATCACGCAGGCTCCACGCGCCGCACTATTGCACGTTTTATGTCGGCGATTGTGATTGCGGTATCGATTGAATCCCTATTGTTGATGTTTAAATCCCTGCTCGGCGATGCTACTCATCTAAACTCCGCTGTGTTTATGCTGTTTGCTGCGGTGGCATTGTTGGTAGGCTTGGGTGCTTATTTAAAACTCACTC
>NZ_DFTS01000041.1:0-343 GCF_002383015.1 Idiomarina sp. UBA4206 | reverse complement strand
ATGGAATAGTTTAAGTGAAGTGCGTTTAGGCCCAACTCCCGCTAACCGCTCGGCAAAATTTGAAGGTTATGCTGGCGGTGCCTCAGGCAATAAAATTCAAACGCTTGCCGAAATTTCGCTCAACGATGTGCCGCGTTTTAGCAGCGGTGCCGGTGAATTTGATCGTGTGCTTGGCGGCGGTTTTGTGCCAGGCTCGGTGGTGTTGATCGGGGGCAATCCGGGCGCGGGCAAATCGACTTTGCTGTTACAAACCCTGTGTAATTTGGCGCGCACTATGCCTGCGCTGTACATCACGGGTGAAGAGTCGCTGCAACAGGTGGCGATGCGCGCCCAGCGTTTGGGT
>NZ_DFTS01000009.1:95350-95916 GCF_002383015.1 Idiomarina sp. UBA4206 | reverse complement strand
TCTGAGCCTTTCAAGATCTTTTTCGGACCACATTGATCGTTTGCTCAGAACTTCACCAATTTGGTGTTTTAATCTTCTTTCTCTGTCTTTTCTGCTTCTTTTTTGGTCTCTTTATTGTCATTAAAGTCTGCGTCATCGTCGTCGTCATCACCAACAACATGGCCCAACTTCAATTTCTTCACATTCTTTATAGTTAATACCGGGCCTGACAAAGCATATAAAAAGAATATAGAGAACAGCACTAATGATGGTTGTGTCGCAACAATCACGAAAGCCAGTACAATGACCAGTATGACTAAAAATGAAACTTTACCTTTCCAGTCAACGTCTTTAAAAGAGTGGTAACGGAAATTGGTTACCATCAATAGGCCGGCACAAATGGTAACAACAGCAGCGAAGCCAGCTATATCGCTTCCTTCAACACCGTATTCAGAACCAACCCAGACTAAACCGGCAACGATTGCTGCAGCGCTGGGTATCGCCAGTCCCTGAAAGAACTTTTTATCGGAAGAACCTAAGTTTGTATTAAAGCGCGCCAGGCGTAATGCACCACCAGCCACAAAAAT
>NZ_DFTS01000009.1:94164-95271 GCF_002383015.1 Idiomarina sp. UBA4206 | reverse complement strand
CCAGCCACAAAAATAAATGCCGCTAACCAGCCAATTTTTCCGAGATCAGCCAAGGCATAGTTGTACATGACCAAAGCAGGTGCCATACCAAAGGATACAATATCAGCCATACTGTCGAATTCAGCACCGAAATCGCTCTCTGTATTGGTCATTCTTGCAACCCGACCGTCCAGCCCATCAAAAACCATTGCGATAAAAATTGCTACAGCCGCCTCAATAAAGCGATCGTTCATTGACGCAACTATGGCATAGAAGCCCGAAAACAGGCCTGCAGTTGTAAACAAGTTTGGCAATAAATAGATACCGCGGCTCTTACCACTGGCATTTGAGCTGTCATTACTCATGTATAAAACACTCTTTAGTCACTAATATGAAAGTAGTCAGGTTATCACATTAGGGCTTCGAACAGGAAATGCCCGAAGCCCTGTGTGGTTATTGAGTGATCACTAACCGCTCATTTTCAACACTTACTTTGATCGGTTTAGCAGGCTCAAGTTCCCCTGACAAGATTTTTTGCGCTAACGGGTTTTCCAGTTCATGCTGAATTGCACGCTTCAGAGGCCGCGCCCCGAACACAGGATCGAACCCAGTTCTTGCAAGGTGAGATAAAGCGTCATCATCCAACTCAAGCTGATACTCTTTTTCTTCCAGGCGCTTATAAAGAAGCTGCAACTGGAACTGCGCAATAGAACGAATTTCACTTTCTCCAAGAGGATGGAAAACAACGGTTTCATCCACACGGTTAATGAACTCCGGACGGAAATGATGCGCCAGCACTTCCATTACCTCAGCCTTCATCTGCTCATAAGTATGCTCTTTGGCATGCTCCTGAATTAAATCGGAGCCAAGGTTAGAGGTCATAATAATAACGGTGTTTTTGAAATCGACCGTGCGCCCTTGCCCATCGGTTAAGCGGCCATCGTCCAATACCTGCAATAAGATATTAAAGACATCTGGGTGAGCCTTCTCAATTTCGTCGAGCAAAATTACCGAATAGGGTTTACGCCGCACGGCTTCGGTTAAGTAACCACCTTCTTCATAGCCAACATAGCCAGGAGGCGCACCAACCAGACGAGCAACCGAATGCTTCTCCATGAACTCGGACAT
>NZ_DFTS01000009.1:80701-94095 GCF_002383015.1 Idiomarina sp. UBA4206 | reverse complement strand
TCCATGAACTCGGACATATCAATACGTACCATCGCATGGTCAGTATCAAACATGAAGTTCGCTAAAGCCTTAGATAATTCTGTTTTACCCACACCGGTTGGACCAAGGAATAAGAATGAACCAATAGGACGGTTTGGATCCCCAAGCCCCGCGCGTGAACGGCGAATGGCATTGGAAACCGCATCTACGGCTTCATTTTGACCCACTACCCGACTGTGGATTTGTTCTTCCATCTGCAACAGCTTTTCGCGCTCGCCTTCGAGCATTCTGTTAACCGGAATCCCAGTCCAGCGTGACAATACGTCAGCAATTTCTTCTTCGGTAACACGGTTTTTGAGCAAGCTCATATCCTGCATTTCAGCCTGCAAGGCTAAATCCAGCTGACGTTCGAGTTCAGGAATACGACCATACTGAAGTTCAGACATACGATTTAAGTCACCGGCGCGGCGAGCAATGTCCATATCGGTACGAGCCTGTTCTAACTGAGCTTTAATATGTTGGGTACCTTGTACTGCCGCTTTCTCTGTATTCCAGACCTCTTCCAGTTCTTCGTATTTACGTTCTTGTTCATCAAGCTCGTCGTGCAGAATTTCCAGGCGTTTCTTGCTGGCATCATCTTTTTCTTTCTGTAACGCCTGACGTTCAAGCTTCAATTGAATAATCCGGCGCTCCAGACGATCTAAATCTTCCGGCTTAGAGTCGATTTGCATACGAATACTTGATGCCGCCTCGTCAATTAAGTCGATGGCCTTATCCGGCAGTTTACGGTCACTGATATAACGGTGCGATAAAGACGCCGCGGCCACAATGGCTGGGTCTGTAATTTCCACCGAATGGTGTAGTTCGTAGCGCTCTTTCAAACCACGTAAAATAGCAATGGTGTCTTCCACGTTCGGTTCTTCCACCAGAACTTTCTGGAAGCGTCGTTCAAGTGCTGCATCTTTTTCAATATACTGACGGTATTCATCCAGCGTAGTAGCACCGACACAGTGCAGTTCGCCACGCGCCAAGGCAGGCTTCAACATGTTGCCGGCATCCATCGCACCGTCCGCTTTACCAGCACCAACCATGGTGTGCATCTCGTCAATGAACAAAATGATGCGGCCTTCTTCTTTAGAAAGCTCGGTTAATACAGCTTTGAGTCGCTCCTCAAATTCACCGCGGAATTTCGCCCCCGCTAATAAAGCCCCTAAATCCAGAGACAATACTCGTTTATGCTTTAAGCCTTCAGGCACTTCACCGTTGACGATGCGCTGTGCCAGTCCTTCAACAATGGCGGTTTTACCGACACCGGGGTCACCAATAAGTACCGGGTTGTTTTTAGTACGGCGCTGCAATACCTGAATCGTCCGACGAATTTCTTCATCACGGCCAATAACAGGGTCTAGCTTGCCCTGCTCCGCACGTTCCGTTAAATCTATAGTGTACTTGTCCAGCGCCTGGCGTTTATCTTCGGCATTAGGGTCATCCACTTTTTCACCATCGCGAATATCGTTAATGGCTTTTTCCAGCGCATCACGTTTTATGCCCTGCTGACGAAAAATATCCCCCAGCTTACCTTTATCTTCCGTTGCAGCCAGTAAAAACAGTTCGGACGAAATGTACGAGTCATTTCGTTTCTGCGCGTACTTATCACACAGGTTTAAAAGTTGAGCTGTGTTCTGTGACAGCTGAACGTCACCGCCTGTACCCTCAACCTGAGGTAACGCATCCAGAGCTTTCGACAGGTTTGCTCTGAACTGGGGGATATCCACGCTCAGCATCGTGAATAAAGGGCGAACTGAGCCACCGTTTTGATCCAACAGTGCCTGCATTAAATGGACGGGTTCTATGAATTGATGGTCACGTCCCAGAGCAATTGACTGAGCATCAGCAATTGCCATCTGAAACTTACTGGTAAACTTATCGTGTCGCATCGGTACTTCCTCACTTAATTCTTTCGTTAAGTTAGATGTGGGTACTTTTTGCGCATTTTCAAGTGACTAAAATTAATTTCGCCAAATAATTGACGCAAATCTTGCTACAGCTTTTTCTTTACGCCACGAATACCAGCTTGTGTTATTGCCGACCGTACATTCGCCGCTTTTGGTAATACCCTTGACTCCCGAACGCAAACATTCGTCCGCTGCAATTGAGGCTAGATCAGCCAACCATTTATTGCTAGGTTGAGAAAGAAAATATCCCGCATTAAATGAATGACGTGCAACGAACGCATCTCTTACGTCATCACCTACTTCAAAAGCCGGAGCGCCGATAGACGGTCCTATCCAAATGCGAATGTTAGCCGCTGGCGTTTTAAAATTTGCCAACGCATTTTGTAATACTCCGTCGGCTAAACCCCGCCAACCTGCGTGCACTGCTGCAATCTCCTTTCCGTCATCTGAACAACAAAGAATAGGCAGACAGTCTGCGGTTAAAACTGCACAGACACTCTGGGGTAGGTCACTGTAGGCAGCATCCGCAACAGCGGACTTAAAAGGCCAACGCAAAACCCTATTCGTATGTTGTTGTTGCAACCAGGTAACCGCGGTTGGCAGTTTGAGTGAACGCTGCAGTTGTCGGCGACGTAGCAGAACAGCAGCCGGGTCGTCTCCCACATGAACCGCTAAATTGCCAAACTCTCTGGTTGTCACTGCCGCATGAACGTTCGGCGGCAGTTCCCAGTCCGGCGTTAAAATGGCTTCATGCCGATTTAAAGCGTTCGTTATCAATTCGCAACTCTTCAATCAAATATTGAAAATCTGTGGGGCGCGGAACATTAAACTCCAGCCAGTCCCCGGTAATGGGGTGGTGCAAGCCCAGCGATGCCGCATGCAAAGCCTGGCGGTTAAATCCTCGCAAAGTTTGTAATAGACGATCTTCGGCCTGCTTCGGCGGACGCGGCCGGCCACCATAAGTTAAATCACCGACCAACGGGTGGCGAATATGCGCCATATGTACGCGGATCTGGTGAGTTCGACCGGACTCTAAGCGCAAACGCAATAACGTATGTGCCCTATAACGGTCCAACACACGATAATGAGTAACCGCCGGTTTCCCAGACTGCACAACTGCCATATGTGTGCGCTTCGTCGGATGTCGTCCAATAGGTTCATCAACCATACCACCCGCCGTCATAACGCCGTTACAAACAGCCTCGTACTCACGAGTGATTTCCCGCGCCTGCATCATTGACACTAATTGAGTCTGCGCCGGTACATTACGCGCTACCACCATTAATCCGGTGGTATCTTTGTCTAAACGATGAATAATTCCCGCCCGTGGCACTAAGTCGAGTTGTGGATCATAGTGCAGCAAACCGTTTAATAAGGTTCTGTCTGGTGCACCGGCTCCGGGGTGAACAACGAGCCCTGCCGGTTTGTTAATAACCAGGATATCCTCGTCTTCATAAACGATATCCAGTTCTACCGGTTGCGCTTCGTGCCGCTCTTCACTTTCAATTTCAGCGTCAACAGCAACTAAAGTTCCGGCCACCACTTTTTCTCGTGGTTTTTCGACAACTTTAGTATCAACGGTCACTTTTCCATCAGTTATCCAGCTTTTTAGCCTTGACCGGGAGTAGTCGGGGAACAACTCTGCAAGTGCCTGGTCTAATCTTTTTCCAGCCAGAGACTCGGTAACAATGGCTTCTAATTCAATGCTTTTGTTCATATATTGGGTTTCGACTGTCAAAGCCTTTACGGCTGCGTTAGAATGCAAGAATATGCTAGTGTAACGGTTTGCCGGTGCAGCGCCAAAAAAATAAAGGGAATCCTTCATAATATGTTTAGTAATAAGTTAGGCCGAAGCGTCGTTTTATCATCGGTTCTGGGGTTAATGTTAGCGGGTTGCTCAAGTCAATCAGAAGAAGAACAGGTGTCAAAAACACAAATAGAAGCTATGTATGACCAGGCTCAGGAGAGCATGTCTAACGGCAACTTAAATTTGGCACAAGAACAATTGTCGAACCTTAACCGCCGTTATCCTTTTGGTCCTTTCGCTCATCAAATTCAGTTAGACCTTATCTATCTACACTACAAGTTAGATAATACTGATGAAGCTCTGGCCGCTATCGATCGCTTTATTAGCCTCAATCCAAACCATAAAGATGTGGATTACGCGCTTTACATGCGCGGACTGGTAAACCAGAGAGCGGAACATAATGCGATACACGAACTCGCAGGTGTTGATCGTTCCGATCGTGACTCTTCGATGGCTCAGGAAGCGTTTAAAGATTTTGCTGAACTCATCCGCAAGTATCCGGATAGTGAGTACGCAGCAGACGCTAAACAACGTTTAATTGCATTGAAAAGCCGTTTAGCTAAGAAAGAATTGGCTATTGCGCAATACTATATGGAGCGCCAGGCTTATTTAGCAGCAGCTAACCGTGGACGTTATGTATTAGAACACTTCTCGGACACCCCGGAAGTAGAAAACGCATTAGCCATTATGGTAGAAAGTTACGATCAGCTTGAATTGCCTGAATTACGTGAAGACGCAATGAAGGTATTGCGAGCTAACTTTCCGAATAATCAGTTAGTTTCAGCTCGCTAGTTTTAACTATTCATTAGACGCGGTAATTTATACCGCGTCTTCGTTTTCCTCTCCGGTACGAATACGAATAACCCGTTCAATATCGGTAATAAAAATTTTGCCATCACCAATTTTACCGGTCTGAGCCGTTTCCATTATCGCCTCAATACAACGCTCAACTTCGCTGTCAGCAACCACAACTTCCAGTTTCACTTTGGGCAGGAAATCGACCATATACTCAGCGCCCCGATAAAGCTCGGTGTGACCTTTTTGACGACCAAAGCCTTTTACCTCTGATACCGTCATACCAGCAATTCCAACCTCAGACAGCGCTTCACGCACATCGTCTAATTTAAACGGTTTAATAATGGCTTCAACTTTTTTCATCAGTGTTGTCCTATTGACCTTGTCGCTGTAATTCATGGCGATAGTGACTGGTAATAGGGTAACGACGATCTTTACCAAAATTACGAGGCGTTACTTTAGGGCCAACTGCAGATTGTCTGCGTTTATATTCATTCAGATCCACTAAACGAATAACCCGACGCACATCATCTTCTGCAAACCCTGCCGCAACAATATCGGTTACCGACCAGTCCCTCTCTACATACAATGCCAGAATGCGATCTAAATCGCTATAGTCGGGTAGAGAATCAGAATCGACCTGGTCTGGTGCTAACTCAGCCGAAGGAGGCCTGTCGATGACACGTTGCGGGATGCACGAACCACGACTATTTCTGAACTCAGCCAATTGATAAACCAGTAATTTCGGAATGTCTTTAATTGGCGCAAACCCGCCGCACATATCGCCGTATAAAGTGGCATAACCGACAGCCATTTCACTTTTATTGCCCGTTGCTAGCACAAGCGAACCGGTCTTATTCGACAAGGCCATAAGCAATACGCCGCGGCAACGCGACTGTAAGTTTTCTTCTGTGGTGTCGGTTTCAGTTTCACCGAATAACGGCGACAGTTGATTCATAAATTCGTCAAACATAGGTTCAATCGGCACCACATCATAACGAACACCCAGCGTTTTCGCCTGCTGTTCTGCGTCTTCCAGACTCATATCCGAGGTATAACGAAACGGCATCATTACGGCATGAACTTTATCGGCACCTAAAGCGTCACTGGCAATTGCCAGGGTTAGTGCTGAATCAATACCGCCCGACAAGCCCAGAGCCACTCCGGAAAAGCCATTTTTAGTGACGTAATCACGCACAGCTAATACCAACGCATCGTATACATGAGCCAGGTCGTTCTGCTCAGCCTGAGCTTCAAATCCGTTACATACAACCTGGTTATCTTCGTAAACCACGGTTGCTGTAGTCATTTGGCAATGTGGCAACTCAGCCACCAACTTACCTTCTGCGTCGATAACCAAAGAGTGCCCATCAAAGACGAGCTCATCCTGAGCGCCGCAGTTATTCAGGTATAAAATGGGCTTGCCGGCTTCGGCAACACGCTGTTTCAGTACACCCAGACGTTGTTCGTGCTTGTTAAGCTCGTAAGGCGAAGCATTAATTGACAGCACAAGATCGATATCGTCATCCAACAATTGCTGTAACGGTTGTGGATGCCATAGATCCTCACAAATTTGTAGGCCGATACGAACACCCTGCCATTCAAACACTTGACTCTGATGCCCCGGAATAAAGTAGCGCTGCTCATCGAAAACACCATAGTTTGGCAGGCGTTGTTTAAAATAGCGCAACAAACATTCTCCACGATGTAAAACCGACATCGCATTAAATAACTCTCCGCCTATAGCCTGAGGATGACCAACAATGACAACGCATTCAGATGCCGCTGCACTGATTTGCTCAACCGCATTATCGACCGCCTGATGTAAGTCTTCGCGGAACAGGAGATCCTCTGGCGGATAACCCGTAATAGCCAGCTCAGGAAAGACAATAATATCGTGTTGTGCGCCCTGTTCACGTAAGGTTTTAAGAATTAAGGCGGTGTTGTTGTGAATGGCGCCAACCGTAAAGTCCAGCTGTGCCATGCACAATGAAAGTTTTGCCATAACTGCTCAGTCCAAATTTGCCATTGCCGATATCGGCCCGAATGGGGCGGAATGATATAGCAGCCCGTCCCAACGCGCAAATGATGGATTAATAGCGCAGGTCATCCGGAATGTCTTTATCGGTCGGTGGCTTCTTAGGACGCTTAGCCTGACCTTGCTTAAACATACGCAACTGATAGACATAAGCCAGAATTTGCGCCACTGCCACAAACAGGCCTTTGGGAATTTCTTTCTCAAGTTCTGTGGTGTGATAAATTGATCGGGCAAGTCCCGGTGAAGCAACCAGAGGGATTTCATATTCCAGCGCAATTTCCCGGATTTTCGCTGCCGTTTCATCGGTTCCTTTTGCCAGCAAGACAGGCGCCTGAGCGCCTCCGTCTTCATATTTTAACGCGACCGCGTAATGCGTCGGGTTGGTTACCACAACATCAGCTTTCGGCACTTCCTGCATCATTCGGCGATTAGCCATCTCCATCTGCAAACGACGAATACGGCCTTTAACTTCAGGACTCCCTTCCGTGTCTTTATGTTCGTCTTTCACTTCCTGCTTGCTCATTCTTAAGTCTTTATTGTGCTTCCAAAGTTGGAACGGCGCATCAATAACGACAATTAAAAACATTGAGCAACTCAGCAGTAAAAACATCCAGAGAAGCGTATCCAAGGCATTGCCTATCATGGTTGGCATCTGGCCCATAGACATCTGCAATATGTCGACAAACTGCCATTTCAACAAGAAGTATGCCGAAACCGCGACCACCATAAACTTAGCAATAGCTTTGACTAACTCCACCAGCGCCTGAACACCAAACATGCGCTTAAAACCGTTAAGCGGACTCATTCGGTTAGCCTTGGGTGCCATTGCCTGAGCAGAGAAGTTAATTCCGCCAAGCCAGCTATTGCCGAGAAAGGTAAAAACAACAATGAAAGCGAAAATGGTCAATATCGGCCACATCACCTCACCAAAAGCTATCGCAAAAGCTTCATAAATTTTGGTGGTATCAAAGGCCTGTTGTCGGTCAATGGTGAACATAGTCTCAAAGACATTCCGCACGCCGCGATACAGCGCCCCACCAAACCAAAAGAAAGCGACCGCTGCGCTTACCAGCACAAAGGCAGTTCCCATCTCCTTAGAACGAGCAATTTGCCCTTTTTCACGGGCCTGCTGTTTTCGTCGCTCCGTGGGGTCTTCAGTACGTTCCTGATCGGTCTCAGCCATACCTATTAGCCTTTGTCAGAGAGGGTCCATTTAAGCGCATTGACTACCCAGTATTTCACACATGGTCTGTACCACACGTGCCCACTGATTCTCGAAATGAAAAATAAAGCCGCCCATGGTCAGCCAAATCACCACAAGCCCACTGACCATGGTAATAGGGAAACCTATCGCAAATATGTTCAACTGAGGGGCAGCACGAGTCATAACACCGAAGCTCAAATTGATAAGCAGTAAAGCAATGACTCCGGACAACATTGCCGTTAACGCCGCAGAGAACATATAGACCGCCCAGTCAGCAACCGCATATAAAGCATCGGCATCAAGTCCCGACATTCCAACGGGTATCGCATCAAAGCTGGCAACCACCATATGAATCATTAGCAAATGGCCGTCGAATGCCAGAAAAACCAAACTGGCCAACATTAAAAAGAACTGCGCAATAACCGGTACCTGCTGGCCGTTGGTGGGGTCGACCATAGACGCAAAGCCCAGGCCAATCTGCATCGCAATGATCTGTCCACCTAAAACAAAGGTCTGCAGAAATAGAATAGAGAGCAAGCCCAGGGCAACACCAATAACAACTTGTTGAGCCGTTACCACAAAGCCGCCGACCGACATCATTTCAACACCGGCATCAACCTCCGGCAGTGCCGGCGATACAGCAAGAATAATAGCTAAAGATAAGAAGATCTTAATACGGGAGTTAACGATGGTGCCGGAAAAAAGTGCCATGCTCATTATCATTGAAGACACCCGGGTCAAAGGCCACAGGTGCTGCTCCAACCACTCGAGCACAACGGAGGTTACCAGATCCATCAGCCGACCACTTCGGGTATCCGGTTAAACATCTCTATGGTGAAGTCCATCACCGTCTCTGTCAGAAAATGCCCACCAAGGCCAATAACCGCAAGAGTGACTAATAGGCGCGGTAAAAAACTTAATGTTTGTTCGTTAATTGACGTAGCCGCCTGGAAAACGGCGACCACCAGACCAACCAACAGGCCCGGCACGATAATAAAAGCCACCATAATGACAATTGTCTTTAAGGCTTCCTGGAAAATGTCGAGAAACATTTCTGGTGACATAGTGCCTCCTAGACCCCGAAACTTCCGGCCAGGGTACTCATGGTTAAACTCCAGCCATCAACCAGCACAAACAACATGAGCTTGAAGGGTAGCGAAACAATCATGGGGGACAACATCATCATACCCATGGCCATGAGAACACTGGCAACCACCAGGTCAATGATCAAAAACGGAATAAAGAGCATGAAACCTATTTGAAAGGCGGTTTTGAGCTCGGAGGTAATAAAAGACGGAATAAGTACCGACATGGGCACATCCTCCGGTTCTTCCACACCTTCTGTGCCCGAAATTTCTACAAAAGTTTCTAAATCCGTTAACCGCGTCTGCGCCAGCATAAAGGCCTTTATTGGAGCCTTAGCTCTGTCGACAGCCTCCATCGACTGTATCTCTTCATTTAAGTACGGTTGCAGCGCTTTGTCATTTATTTCGTTCAGTACCGGCGTCATAATAAAAAAGCTGAGAAATAACGCGATACCCAGCAACACCTGATTAGAAGGCGATTGCTGCAGACCAATTGCCTGACGCAAAATGGCCAGAACAATAATAATTCGGGTAAACGACGTCATCATGATGACCATGGCAGGAATGAAGGTCAGTGCCGTCATTATTGCCAGAATTTGCAGGGTTACGGAATACTCTTCACTTCCATCCGGATTTGTTTTCACCGTAACGGCGGAAATATCCTGCCAGGCAAATGCCTGATCCGGCAGCAAACACAAAAGGGTTAAAATACTAAGCCACAACCAGCGGTTCATTGTTCTTCTTTTCCTTCCAGGTTGATATCGCTCGGGAGTTCTTTTAAGCAGTCGATGCGTTGTTGGGTAACACCAAGCAACAGTTTTTGTCCACCCACTTCAACAATCACTAACCGCTCTTTTGTTCCTAAAGATACGCTACTCAATACTTTCATGCCAGACGCGCCCTGAAACTTCAGGTTAAAGCGCTTTAAAAGCGAAGCCAACACAACTATCACCGCCAAAACGGCAAAAAGCGCCAAAACCATGGCGCCTATGTCATTGCCCGAGATAATGCCGGCTTTCTCTTCTGTCTGAGCGTATGCTGCAGAAGGAATAAGCAGCAAACTAGCGAAGCTTACGAATACGTTCAATCTGACTAATAACATCGGTTAAGCGTATCCCGAATTTATCATTAACAACAACCACCTCGCCGTGTGCTATCAAGGTGCCATTAACCAGTACGTCTAATGGTTCACCGGCAACACGTTCCAGCTCAACCACAGAGCCCTGGTTCAATTGCAGCAAATTACGAATGCTGATTTGGCTACGGCCAACTTCCATTGAAATCGTGACCGGAATATCAAGAATCGCATCCAGCTTGCGTTTTTCTTCTTCGGTTACAGGCTTATCTTCACTAAGCTCTTCCAACTCGGCGGTTTGCACGTTATCCATACCCGAATGACTTGACGCTTTTCCGCCATCTTCATTCGCTTCAGATTCGCCGCCTTCTTCGTCTTCAGCAGCTGCCTGTTCAGCCATTGCTGCTTCCCAGTCATCCATATCTTTATCATCGTTACTCATGTTGCAACCTCACTTTCTCAAGCAGCAATTATTATAAATCAATGTCTTCTTCTAACTGTTGCAGCTCGGCGTCACCACCTATACGGCGACCACCACGCGTCAACATATGAATATCAGACTTAACGGTTTCAGGACGTTTAATTTTCTCTGAAATTTTCAGAGCAACGTTGTCTCTTGAACGCCCCATTTTTGCGTGGAAGGTCGGTAAGTCCTCAATGAGCACGGTTAAATCATCCGGTAACTCAAGTGGAATAACATCCCCTTCCCGCAGCTCCATCACTTCTCGCAAGGACATTTCGGTTTGCGCCAGTTTGGCAATCATTTCTACCGGAACATCCATAATTTCGTCACGCAGCGCCTTACTCCAGCGCATATCGGTATCTTCTTTATCCGACTGCACACCAGCATCGAGCAGCTCGCGAATGGGTTCCAGCATTGAATAAGGCAAAGCAATATGGAAGTCACCACCGCCGCCGTCCAGCTCAATATGGAAGGAGCTAATGACAATAACCTCGGTCGGACTCACTATGTTTGCCATGGCCGGGTTCACTTCAGAATCCAGATACTCAAAGCCAACATCCATTACCGGTGCCCAGGCTTCTTTGTAGTCTTCAAAGACAAGCTTGAGCAGCATTTGGATAATGCGGCGTTCCGTAGGCGTAAATTCGCGCCCTTCAATTTTTGCGTGGTAACGTCCGTCACCACCAAAAAAGTTATCCACCAGAATAAAAACTAAACGCGCTTCCATGGTAATTAGCGCCGTCCCTTTTAACGGACGAAAACGCACCATGTTTAAACTGGTTGGCACGAACAAGGTATGCACGTACTCACCAAATTTAATCATCTGGACGCCGTTAATCGACACTTCTGCTGTGCGCCGCATCATGTTAAATAAGCTGACCCGCATATGACGGGCAAAACGCTCATTAACAATTTCCAGCGTTGGCATACGACCACGGACAATTCTATCTTGCGATGAAAAGTCATAATCGAGCGCATCCGCAGAAGCGGACTGTTTCTCTGTATCCTCTTCCTCAACGTCATCGACGCCATGCAACAGCGCGTCAATTTCGTCTTGAGATAGTAAGTCACTCACCGCCATAATAGCTCACTTATTGCATTACCAAGCTGGTAAATAAAACCTGTTCCACAACCGGCTTCCCGGTCACTTCTTCGAGCGCAGAGCGCACTTCAGTGAGTGCTAACTCACGCAGCTGACCTTTACCCTCAGCTGTCTTTAATCTGTCCGCTGTTGACGAAGAAAATACCTCGTGTAAGGTTCCTTCAATGAGCGGAATATGCTTTTTCGCCAGTTCTTCATTTTCCTCACCGCGAACCATAAGTTGTGCTTTAATCTGCACGGTTCGTTCACGTGAGTCGCCCGGAACAATAAAGACAAACGCCCGTGGCATGCCCACATAGAGCGCATTACCGACTTCCGGTCGCGACGACGAAGACGGCGCTGGCGAGCCACTTCCAATTGTCGCCGGTTCATCCGAAGACGACGAACCGCCAAATAACCAAAGAACGAGCACGACAGTCACGATTAAAACAATACCGATAATGCCGGACAGTATTAATTTCTTCTTTTTGCCGCCAGCTTTTTCTTCAGTTTGTTCTTCTTCGTTATCGTTTTTATCTTCTGCCATGCGTTATGTCCTGTGTCACTGTCTAATAACAGTTACTATAGCTTGATCGTTACTTTAGTTATACCGTTTCAAACATAGAAATCGACCTGCCCGTCGGCAAGAACTTTACCTTCATCCAAAGCAATTTCGCCCTCTACGGCCCAGTCTTCTGACTCTTCAGCTGAACCACCCTGGCCACCGGCAGTGCGTTCGCCTTCTTTACTTTGTTCACCCACCTGAGTGTCGGCTAAGTCGATGCCCTGTTGTTCTAACATCTCACGCAGACGCGGCATTGCCGTTTCTATTGCATCTTTGGCTTGTGCACTTTGCACCTGAAACTGCACCGAAGCCTGTTCACCACTCATATTAACCCGAATCTGAACACTGCCAAGCTCGGGCGGATCCAGACGTATATCCGCTCGCTGAATATTGCGGCTCATCATAATGTTGATGCGCTCCTGCAATTTTTGCGATGCTTCTGTCTGCTGCAAGTCCAGAGGACGCTGCAGAGCCTGCAAAGTATTAGTTTGACCCGATTCGTTAGCCGCTACAGTACCTTGTGTCGTAGACACCATCTGACCTTGTATTGCGCGAGCCGCGTTAGCATCAGCCAGAGCATCAGTGTTGTTTCTGAACACCTGATTCTGTTGTGCTGAATCAGGCAACTTAGTATCGACATCGACCGCGTTGGCTAAGCCTTCGGCTTTGCTTGCAGGCTGTTTGCTGTCACTACCCTTAATAGCAGTATCGCCAGCCTCAGCTTTTTCTTTACCAGACTTAGCGTTAGTGGCCGTTATAACAGACTCTGTACCTTTTGACTGTTCGGCTACCTTTATTGGCTCCGCCGCTTTTTCACTATGTCCGGTGCGGCCTTTTAATAATTGTCGTATTTCTGCCAAAAGCTGTTCTGCTTTGGCCGCCTGCTCTTTGCTCAACACCTGGGACTTATCAGTGTCATTATTCTGACCAGCTAAAAGCTGACGTAGCTCAGCGGTAAATTGCTGTAATTTTTTCTGTTCCGCCAGGCTCAGTTCACTATTTTCGCCTTTCGACTTTTGTGCCGAAACCTGCTGCTCCAACTGTTTCAATAGGGTGAGCAATTCTTCCGAGCTTTGCGGCTTGGTTGCTCCCTTATCAACAGAATGCTGTGCAATAGCTTGCTCGGCCGCCTGGTTCAACGCCTGAGTCAGCGCCTTTTCATTACCGACCAATAACTTATCCGCATCGGCTTTCGGTAACATAGGCTCCATTAAGTTAACAATGAACTTACCCGCATCTTCTACCGCTTCACCGGCATTTTCACCCTGTTCAACGGCTTGTATCATCTGCTGCAATTTTGACTGTAACGCTTGCTTGTCTTTATCCGTCATGCCGGCCAGCAATTGA
>NZ_DFTS01000009.1:75818-80624 GCF_002383015.1 Idiomarina sp. UBA4206 | reverse complement strand
AATGCCGGCCAGCAATTGATCGGCAAACTTCTGCCGCTCCGCGTCCGTCATTACTGTCTCGCTACTTTCACCGTCAGCACTCGCTTTATCAAGCTTGGCTAGCAAAGACTGCAACATTTTTGACAGTTCTTCATCACTTAATTCCAGTTCGCCGCTGTCGGGCTCAACGTCAATTTCACCAACGACAGCCGCCTTGCCTTCAACTTTAATATCCGCGGTTTCCTGCTGCATTTGTTGCAACAGTTCCCATAGGTTTCGGGTAACTGGCTCACCGACATTTTTACGGTCAATTTCACGACCTTTAGAGTCGCCGTTGGCAGCTTGGTGGGCTTCTATTTTGGCGGCCAATTGTTGCAGCTCTTTATCGCCGGAATTTTGCTTGATCATCAAACGAGAGAACTCACTGCTTTCGCCTTCAGCGTTTTTCACTGATAGCTCTTTCCCTTTACCCATACGGGCAAAGTTATCGGCAGATTCGGTTAAGTTGAGCAGCTGTTGCATAGTATTTTTCCTGAATTAAGTGCTTATTCACGCTTTGCTTAATTTTCTCATCAATAACCAAGCAATTTTTGTTCCAACTATTTTCTGTCACGGATAAAACGCTGACTACTGAAATCATCCAGGTTTTTCTGCTCTTTCCGCGCCTGGGCTATTTGTTCGCGCTTTCTGCGTTCCTTAATTAAAAAATCAACTGACTCTCGCTTACGCCGTTGCGCCAGCCAACGTTCTTTTCGTTGTTGCAGTACCTGTTGCAGCTTCACGACCTCGTGATGCAACTGTTCAACACCTTCATCCAGCTTGCCGACAAAGGCGTGGTACTGACCCACCTGGATAGAAGCAATACCGCCTTGCCCACGCTCTTGCAGTTGATTTAAATAGTCGAGTCGGTATTTTGACATACCATCCAGGCGCATCTGTTGTTCCTGCACCTGTTGCTGAACCTGTGCAAAATCCTGAGCAGCCTTATCTTCGCGTCTTTGTTCTAACTCCAGTAGCATCTGCAACTGCGCTAACTCGGCCATAATTTAAGCGCCTCCGGCTGACTGCTGCTTTTGATTTGGATTTACTAATTGGTTAAGCAACAACAAGCTCTCATCGTAGCTGACAACCTGTTGCATCTTTTGTTGTAAAAACTGATTCACGCGCGGCTGCATAGCAATAGCCTGATCAATAGCCGGGTCGCTTCCGCGCGTATAAGCGCCAATAGAGATCAAGTCACGATTGCGCCGATAATGCGAATACCACTGCCTGACCTTAATGGCCTGTTGCATATGCTCTTCTGAAACCACTTGCGGCATAACACGACTAATAGAGGCTTCAACATCTATTGCCGGATAGTGACCGCTGTCCGCCAATTCGCGGTTTAACACAATGTGTCCGTCCAGTATGGCCCGTGCAGAATCCGCAATTGGATCCTGTAAGTCATCACCTTCGGTTAAGACCGTATAAAAGGCAGTAACCGAACCCTGCCCGTCACCGCCATTACCCGCTCGTTCAACCAGTGCCGGCAACTTAGCGAAAACAGAAGGCGGATAACCTTTTGTCGCCGGTGGTTCGCCAACAGCTAATGCAATTTCACGCTGTGCCATGGCGTAACGGGTCAACGAATCCATCAACAGCAAAACGTTCAAGCCCTGATCACGGAAATATTCCGCAACCTGAGACGCGGTTTCGCACCCTCGCAAACGAATCAGAGGCGACTGGTCAGCCGGTGCCGCAATAACCACAGCTTTCTCACGGCCTTCTTCACCTAAAATTTCTTCAATAAACTCTTTTACTTCGCGGCCACGTTCACCAATCAGACCAACAACAATGACGTCGGCCGTGGTTCCCCGCGTCATCATGCCCAGCAGCACACTCTTACCAACACCACTACCGGCAAATAAGCCCATTCGCTGCCCCTGGCCCACGGTTAAACAAGCATTGATTGCGGTAACCCCCACATCCAGGGGTTGTTTAACCTGACGACGATTTAACGGATTCATTGGTTTGCTGCGGTAAGTTTTACCGTCAGAAAATATAGGGCCTTTGCCATCCAGAGGTTCACCGCGGGCATCGATAACTCGTCCCAACAGCTCCATACCCAAGGGTAATTGGTTTTTTCGGTTTAACGGACGGACTCTGGCGCCGGGTATGACGCCATGGGCATCTTCGGTTGGCATCAGGTAACTGATATTACCTTCAAAACCAACAACTTCGGCTTCAATATCACCGCTGTCAGCTTCTACGGCAACACTCGAACCGACCGGAGCGCGGCAACCGACAGCTTCGAACATCAAACCAACAACACGAGTTAAATAGCCCGATACCGCAACGGACGGTTTCTGAATGCGCTCCCGCTTTTTGCGTAACTGTTCAACCAGGCGTTCAGAAGCACTCATGGGTTAACCTTTTACTTTGGAGAAGACATCTTCCATACGACTGCTCAGAGTGTAATCAATAGTGGAGCTTTCGGTCGTCACGCGGCAGCCTCCACGTTCCAGTAATTCATCTTTATTCAGTAACCAGCCTTTTTCCTTCAGCTCGTCTTCGCTGTAGACGTTCTGCAGTAGCGCTAAGTCTTCTTCATTTAAATGAATAATGACACGCTGATCCGTGACCGGCAGAACCGCAATTGCCTCTCGTACCGCGTTAACAACCAACTCCTTAGAGTTCTCGGCAACATTCAGACAGATCACTCTTGTCAGCTCGGTGACCATTTCAATCAGTTCATCCTGCACCGCTTCGGTAATACGCTCGTTGGGGTGGGATAAGCTTTGTAAAAGAGTTTCCAGCTGTTGCTGCTGCTCGTTCATGGCTTCTTTACCAGCTTCAACGCCCTGCTCATGACCAGCTTCAAAGCCTTCTTTTTTGCCAGCTTCGTAGCCTTCGTCGTAGCCTTTTTTCAGGCCTTCACTGCGGCCTTCATCAAAACCTTCTTTGTGACCCTCTTCGCGCGCTGCCTGACGAATTTCTTCCAATTGCTCAGCAGTCAGAGGCTTGAGCTCTTCCTCTTGCTCGTCGTCGGCTTCGGGGGGCTCATATTGCCAGCGGCGGGGTTTATTTAACGCATTCACCTGAGAGCCCTGCTTGAGCTCCTCAGATGTCATGTCAGGTAAGTCCCAACGATGTGTTACGTCTTTATCATCGGTCATTATGCGTTAAGCCCTTATAAGAATTCGTCACCGCCACCGCCGCCAAGCATAATTTCACCTGCGTCAGCCAAACGACGGGCCGCAGCAAGAATGTCTTTCTGCGCCGCTTCTACATCGCTAATACGAATGGGGCCCATAGCTTCAAGGTCATCACGCAGCATGTCGCCGGCACGTTTTGACATGTTCTTAAAGATTTTTTCCTGAACCGCTTCGTCTGCGCCTTTCATTGCTTTTTGCAGAACTTCGCCTTCAACTTCACGCAGCAAGGTCTGAATACCACGGTCGTCGACATCGACCAGGTTCTCGAACACAAACATCAGGTCCTGAATGTTCTGGCTCATTTCTTCGTCCTGCTCGCGGATAGAGTCCATCAACTGGCCTTCGATATTGGTATCCAGGTAGTTCATAATATTTGCAGCTGCCTTCAGGCCGCCCATCTTCGCAGCCTGAGCACCAGCCTGACCGGCAAACTGTTTTTCCATAATTTCGTTCAGTTCCTGCAATGCCGCCGGTTGAACTTCTTCTAAGTTGGCAATACGCATCATTAAGTCCAGACGCACTTTGTCCGGGAACTGCGCCATAATTTCGGCACTTTGCTCAGGGTCAAGATAAGACAGAACAATGGTCTGAATTTGCGGATGCTCATTACGAATAATCGTCGCCACCTGTTTGGAATCCATCCACTTCAATGAGTCCAGACCTTTTGAGCCACCGCCCATGACAATCTGCTCAATCAGGTTACCGGCTTTGTCTTCACCCAGAGCCGAGGTCAGTGCTTTACGCACAAACTCTTCACTCTTGAAGCCAATATTGGTGAACTTCTGAATTTCTTCCAGGAAGAGATGATGCACGGCATTAACCTTGTCCTGGTTAAAGTCCTCCAGGCTTGCCATGGCCATACCCACTTTCTGAACCTGCTTAGGTTCCAGGTGTTTGAGTATCTGGGCAGCGTCTTCTTCCGACAAGCTCAGCAGCAAAATCGCGGCTTTCTCGACACCTTCTAAAGTATCGACGTCAAACTCGACCTTACCGCGCTTGGTTTTCATTTCTTGATTAGGCATCTTCGTTCAACCACGCTTTAACCACTTGTGAGGACAGTTCAGGCTCATTGGCAACCAACGCCCTTACTGCTTTCAGCAAGTCTTCATCTTTGTGCAGATCCGGTAATTGCAGGCTGCCATCCGCACCGAACCCTACCGCACTCTCATCAAATTGTGAGGATAACAGATCAATGGTTTCATCGCCCATCGATTCCTCATCAAGGAATGCTTCAGCATCGTCTTCAACACCAGATTCTGGATTCATCAGTTTCTTAAGCATTGGACGAACCACTGCCAGAATCAATACCATAATAACCAAAGCACCCATGACCAGACGGAAAGCACGCCAGAACCATGGCTCTTCCCATACCGGTGTTTCTCCGGCGCCTAAGTCAGGCAGTTGTGCAAAAGGCACTGAAACAACTTCAATACTGTCGCCACGGTTAATATCAAAACCCAAACCACCTTGAAGCAAGCGACGAATATTCGCCATCTCTTCGGCACTGGCTGCCTGAGGCTGATTTTCACCTGCCTCATTCGTTATTGTTTTCTGGTTAACCGCAACGGATACACTCAAACGTTCAACCGTGCCCGTTTGGCTGCGGGTATAAGTTACCGAGTTATCAAGCTCG
>NZ_DFTS01000009.1:73612-75706 GCF_002383015.1 Idiomarina sp. UBA4206 | reverse complement strand
TCCACCAGCACTTCCTGCACCGGCCTCTTCCGGAATATCAGAGTCAAGTGGCGGCTGATTCGTTAATGCACCAGGGATACCACCAATTGCACTACCGACAGAGCGGTTTTCGACCGTCATTTCACTGCGAATTGCCGGCATATCAGGGTTAAACTGACGCTGAGTTTGTTCACGCTGGGTGAAGTCCATAGTGACATCAACCTGCGCCGTATAATTGTCATAGCCCAGCACAGGAATCAAAATACTGTCTATTTTCTTCAGGTATTCTTCTTCGCGCTTTTGCTCAATCTGATATTCGCGCGAACTTTTTGCCGCCAGGGCACTTTGTGAACCCGAGTTAAGCAAACGCCCGGCCTGATCAGTGACAGTAACGTGTTCAGTATTTAAACCGGTTACCGAAGACGCAACCATGTCAACAATCGAAGCAACTTCCTCTTCACTTAACGACGTACCACCGCGAACATTCAGCATAACCGACGCTTTCGGCTGTTTTTCACGACGGGCAAAAACATTTTCCTTCGGTACGGCCAGAAGTACTCTAGCCCCGGCCACTTTTTTAATTTCTTTAATAGCGCGCGCAAGCTGGACTTCACGGGAATGAATGAGTCGCTCTCGCTCCAGACGTTGACTAACGCCAAAACCCGGTTCGCTCATTAATATTTCAGAACCGTTATTGGTCGAGTTGCCGTAGTCTACTCCCGCACGAGTTAACTGCAGCTTGATTGCTTCATAATTCTCTTCCGGAACTGATACCGTATTGCCATCAACCTGGTACTCAATACCATTAGCATCCATATAGTCGAGCGTACTGATCAACTCCTGGGTTTCTAAATTACCTAGTGGACGGTAAGTTGATTCTTGTGCCCACAACATAATAAAAACAGCAATGGCGACACAGATAGCCAGGGCTAAAACCACAATGACCTGACGAAGCATGTCAAAGTTACCCAGCATTGTCATAATACCGGTCTTCTCGCCGCCGTCTTCATTGCTTGTTCGGTTGCTGTCAGGTAAGTCGGTATCTTGTACCATTAAATCTGTTGATTCAGCCACGACTCATATCTCCAGTGCTGCTGCGGTTATACCGGCATTGACATAATTTCTTTGTACGCATCAACCACTTTGTTGCGTACCTGAACAGTTGCCTCAAACGCAATACCCGCTTTTTGGCTGGCGATCATAGTTTGCTCCAGCGTGACATTTGGGTCACCAAGCTCCATGCGTGTTTTTAAATCGCCTGAGGTTTGTTGCAATTCGTTAACGTTATCCATTGCGTTTTTCAGCATATTGGAAAAGTCTGCTTGAGCAGTATTACCTTGCAGGGCGTTCACATTCGTAGGCTGGTCACGCTGAGAAGCCTGCGTGGCCATCGATTGTAACTGTTGGTAAAGTGCGTTTGCTTCCACTTTCATAATTAACCCCGTCAAAAATTCATCACTGACTCTATTTAAGGTTAACTATGCAAGCAAAATGCCAACTTATAAGATTGTGTAAAGAAAAGCCCTGAGATACAGGGCTAATAGTATAGGCAGAAGTATTTTAAGTCGCCTTTAAGAGCCTGTCAGGGTAAGCCCCTGCTCACGAATCTTCGCTAGTTTGTAACGCAGCGTCCGCGGACTAATTCCTAATTCATCCGCAACAGGTTGTCGTTTACCCTGATGGCGTTGCAGAGCTTCTTTGATAATTTGGTATTCCTGATGAAAAAGCGACTCATCCAGGTTTTCCGATTTATCATCAGACGCGCTCACTTGCTCCGGAAACACACTCGCCGGTTCAGCGATATCATTAAGTTCCAGCATTAAATCATCGGGCTGAATTTCATCACCACGATGCAGAACCAGCGCACGTTGTACGACATTTTCCAGTTCACGAACATTACCCGGCCAGGAATACGACTGTAATTGCTTTATAGCAGCAGCCGAAAAAATGACAGGTGTTTTAATACCGGAACGCTGCTTGTGTCGCTGCAATAAGTTTTCAGCTAAAGGCACAATATCCGCAGGGCGTTCGCACAAAGACTTCCAGTGCAACGGGAACACGTTCAGCCGATACATGAGGTCTTCGCGCAACTGTCCCTCACGCACCGCTTGTTGA
>NZ_DFTS01000009.1:73137-73563 GCF_002383015.1 Idiomarina sp. UBA4206 | reverse complement strand
AAGGTCACGGTTAGAGGTCGCAATTAAACGGACGTCGAGTTGAATGGTTTTACGTGAGCCCAGCCGCTCTACCTGACGTTCCTGAATAACCCGTAATAGTTTTGCCTGCAAATGCATAGCCATTTCGGTGACTTCGTCCAGCAACAAGGTACCACCCTGAGCGAGCTCAAACTTACCGGGAGACGACTGATTCGCACCAGTAAAAGCTCCTTTTTCATAGCCAAATAACATAGACTCAAGCATGTTTTCAGGTATGGCTGCACAATTAATCGCGACAAAGGGGCCATTTGCACGCTCAGAATGCTGATGAATATAACGAGCCAACACTTCTTTACCCGTACCACTGGGCCCGGTAACCATTACGCTGGCTTCGCTGGCAGCTACCTTGCGTGCCATATTCAGAATAGCCTGGCTCGACTCTTCCTC
>NZ_DFTS01000009.1:72307-73022 GCF_002383015.1 Idiomarina sp. UBA4206 | reverse complement strand
GCAACCGGTTCAATGTCGTTAATGGCACCGTCCGGCAAATACCTTTGTACCAAAGTCTGCAGTTTTTCTATTGAAAAAGGCTTCGTCAGGTAGTCGACAGCCCCTTCGCGCATCGCTACAACAGCATCATCCACCTTAGCAAAGGCGGTCATCATAATAACCGGAATGTCATACTGTTGGTTGTTCATGCTGCGTAATAGTTGCAAACCATCAATACCCGGCATTTGAACGTCACTAATCACTAAAGCTACCGGCTCTTTTTTCAGTATTAACAGAGCCTCTTCACCATTTGCAGCTTCCAGACACTGGCAGTCCGCCAGCTCCAAAGTATCGATAATTGCCTCACGCAAAGAAACATCGTCTTCAACAACCAGTACTTGTCGCTCAGCCATAACACACCTCATTCAGTCGGTTCTCTGACCACTGGTGCACCGGTAAAGACAAGGTGAAACGACTGCCTTTAGCCGGTTGGCTTTCCCAGTCAATACTCCCGTTATGTGCCTTAACTACCGTTTGCACAACCGCTAGTCCTAAACCGGTACCGTTGGACTTTTCCGTAAAAAATGGGGTGAAGATATTGTCCAGTCTTTCTTCAGGAATACCGCAGCCCGCATCAATAACGGAAACTCGCCAACTGTCATTATCGGCATCGGTCTTCACTAAGACCTCTTGTCCCGGCTGGCTGGCATCAACAGCGTTGTTAATCAGGTTTTGC
>NZ_DFTS01000009.1:70707-72268 GCF_002383015.1 Idiomarina sp. UBA4206 | reverse complement strand
TAATCAGGTTTTGTATCGCCCCGACTAATGCGGTTTGATTTGCCCGCAACACAGCTCCGGAAGCTGAATCAATGCAATTAATTTTTACCTGGTGCTGCTCAGCATAGTTTTCGGTATTGGTAAGAACTTGCTCAATCAGGCTTTGGGTGCTGAGATCATCCAACATGGGTTGCTCACCACTTTTAGCAAACAACAACATGTCATTGACCTGCTGCTCTAATGAATGCAATCGGGAAAGCAGTTTTGCAGAAAAGCGCTGCTGCTTCACCGGGGAAATCGTGCCCTGTTTAAGGTTCTGCGCGTAAAGAATCGCGGCAGAAAGAGGCGTTCTTATTTGATGTGCCAGAGACGCAACCATCTTTCCCATGGAGGATAAACGCTGCAGATGACTAATGCGGTTTTGCAGGCGACGGGTTTCAGTTAAGTCCGTTAAGACAATAAGCTGCCCTGGTTTTTCATTGACCACCGAGGTATCCAGCCTGACCCGGCGCCCGTTACGCAGAGACACTTCGTGCCAGTCATCAGCTTTGGGAGCAAACAGCTCGCTGACTAACTCGCGCCAGAGGTAACCTTTCAACGGATGACCCAAAAGCCCCGTTGCGTTGTCATTGCAATAATCCACAAGCCCATGACTGTCCAGTAAAATTACGGCATTTGGCATGGCATCAATAATTTGATGATAAGTGGCCATACTGACATCTCCAATTAACGACTATGGAGAGGTTGATGCAAAATGAGTGCCAGTATAATTTCTTTATTTTTCAGTCGGTTGGATTGTTATTTGTTGTCAAAAGACTGACACTTGCCTTTAATCTTTCTGGATTCCGTACTTTTTCATCTTCTCAACCAGAGTCGTACGCCGCATGCTAAGTAACTCAGCGGCCTTAGCCACCACCCAGTCCGATTTCTCCAGTGCCTGAGCTATCATTCCGGTTTCTATTTCTGTCAGCATGTCTTTTAAATTAACGCCATCGTCCGGTAATTCAGAGCTGTCATTAGCGGGTCCGACTTGCGCATCATCGCTGTCATCGTCCGACTCATTAAAAATGGCACTAAGCGCTTCACGCTCCAGCATTTCTTCCGGGTAGTCCGGGCTGGGAGCACTGTGCTCAACATGCTGATATTTCGGCGGCAAGTCAGGAACATCCACCAGGCTGTCAGGGTGCATAATGGTCAAGCGCTCAATCAGGTTCGTCAGTTCGCGCACGTTACCCGGCCAACGATGATAAGAAAGCGACTCCAGTGCCCTTTCCGTAAAGCGCACGCCCACACCACGCTCCTTTTTGAAACGCTGGGTCAGCTCCTGTAATAACAGTGGTACATCTTCCTGACGCTCTCTCAATGCAGGCATTTCAATCGGGAAAACATTCAGGCGGTAATACAAATCCTCGCGGAATTTACCGTCAATGATCATCTGCTCCAGCTCACGATGGGTTGCTGCAACAACCCGCACGTCGGCAACAATACTTTTACTGCCACCCACACGTTCAAAAGTGCGCTCCTGTAAAACCCGTAGCAGTTTAACCTGCATTGGCATTGGCATATCACCAATTTCATCCAG